>JAGCIC010000171.1 GCA_017648805.1 Clostridia bacterium | reverse complement strand
GTTTTCAAAGTAATAATTCCCCAGATAAGTGTCGTTTGAGTAAGATACGCTGCCCTCTCCGAACACGGTATAACCGCCCGTATACACGCCGCCGTCCAGAGTGGGGCTGTCAAGCATATAGCTTAAGTAGGAACGGAAGCCGTCCTGCTTATAAGACGCGTGCATGGACTTGAACCATTCCCCGTCGAGTTTGAACTCCGCCTCGGCGGTCAGGGTCACGTTGGTGGTGTCGAACGCCAGATGCACCGCCTTGTCATAAAGGTCGCCCATGGCGCCGTCCGCAAAAGCAATGGCGGAAAGGCACAGACACAGCACGACCAGCATGCTTATAAGTTTTTTCATATATAGCCTCCTTAAGTGTCATTTAATCGCAGTGCCTACTTTTCTAAGACGCATTTGTCTGAGCGTTTGTTCCGGGTCTCCATCTGCCTCGAAGATATTTAACGCTCAGCATTATACCAAGGCACACGTTGTGAGCGATCATGCAGCCCCATGCGGCGGTCAGATCCCCGCCCAGGCGGGACACGAATATGTAAGTGCCCAGTATCCTTATCCCCCACATGCCCGTCACGTTGAACAGGAAAGAGTGGAAAGTGTCGCCGATGCCGTTGAATATGCCCTCGATGATTATGGCGATGCCGTAAATAGGCTCCGAGATCGCCACCATTTTAAGCACCTTCGCCCCCAGAGAGATCACTTCCTCGTCCCGGTTGAACAGGCCTATAAGCCCTTCTGCGCCCAGGAACAGTATCGTCCCGCTCACCGTCATGACAATAAACTCGATTATCAGCAGCAGGCGGGACAGCGCTTTAAGCTTCTCCCGGTCGCCCTCTCCATAGGCGTTGCCTATCAGAGTGCTGGCCGCGGTCTGCATGCCCCAGCCGGGGATATAGAACGCGCTTTCCGCGGTATTGGCTATCGTGTGCACCGCAGTCGATACCTGGCTTATGGAATTGATCATGCTTGAGAACACCACGTAGCCGCTGCTGGTCGCCAGCCTCTGCAGGCAGCTGGGCAGCGCCACCCTGAAGCAGGGGCCGAGTATCGCTTTATCCGGCCTGTAACTGTGACCTTTCGGAGATATGACCGGGCTTTTGTACAGGCATACGGTCATCCATATGCCTCCTACCGTGAACGCGACCGCGCTTGCGATCGCCGCGCCTGTAACGCCCAGGTCCGCGCCGGGGCAGGTGAACGTCAGCCCCAGCAGCGTGAGCTCCCTTGTCTTATAGATCAAAAGATAATTGAGCGCCACGTTTATCACGTTCACGCCCGTGTTCACCCGCATGGGCGTGCGGGTGTCGCCCGAAGCTCTCAACACCGTGCCGAACATTATCGAAGCGGAGCGGAATATCATGGGCGTATACAAAATGAACAGGTATTCCCCTGCCTTTTGCTGTATCTCCGTATCGGCGCGCATCCATACGGGCACCCTGTTTGCCAGAGGCAGCACTGCCGCGGTCATTATAAGCCCGAGGCTCACGGCCACCATGACCGACTGGGCCGAAGCTTTTCTCGCCTGCTCCTGTTTGCCCGCGCCCATACTCCGGGCTATATAGGCCAGGAAGCCTATGCCCAGCGCCATCACCACGCTGCCAAGCATCCAGTTTACGGTCATCGTGCAGCCTATGGCAGCAGTGGCCTGGGTGCCCAGACGCCCCACCATCGCGGTGTCCACGTAGCTTACCAGCGTAGACAGCGTCTGTTCCAGTATGGTAGGCCAGGCAAGGTGGGCGATGAGCTTTAGATAGCGTTTTCTGTCCTGCGCCAGCACAGTTATTCCTCAGGCTTGTGCCCCAGGGAGAAAGAAAGGTATTTGTTGGCTTTCGCCGCCGCAAAAAACACCTCAAGTATGCGGCAGCCGTACCTGCCCAGACTGTTGAGCATCTTGCACGCATGGGTCAGAAGGATCTCTCCTCTGGTCTCCCCCAGTATGTCGTTGAGCGCGTCCAGATTGCTGCCCATATACGCAGGGGCGTCAATGCCCCGTTTGATCTCGTCCCACGCGTCCTTCCGGGTGGCCATTTTGCTTCCGTCGATTATGTACATACTGCCTCCTAATTTGCCGGCACGTACTTTGCGTCCGCCTCGTACCAGCCGTCGTACAACAAAGTGAAAGTGTCATAGTGGTCGAAAGTAAGGTAGATAAGCCCGTCGCTGGAAAACACTATGCGCCTGCCGTTGTCCCGGTAGCCTCCCTCATAGTCCACGTCGCATTCGTAATACTTTCTGCCTTTGGCTGTCGGCAGCTGGCGTTCATAGTTCCCGAACCTGTCTCCGCCTATCACCATACCCGGAGCGACCAGCCACAGGTTGCCCGCGCGGGAATCCCACCCCAGATCCATGGCATCGTTCTTGGTGATGTAATTCTCCGGCAGCTGACTGAACGCGTGCAGATAAAGCGCCACCTCCGGCCACAGATAGTAGTCTTCGCCCAGTTCCACCATTATGATCTCGGAAGAGAGCCCGGCTGCGATCTCCGCCAGCGCCACGCCGTCTTCGCAGATGACTTCCGGCTGCACCCAGTTGTCGGCAGAAATGCTTTCCCCCAGGCAGGAAAGCGCCAGCAGCAGCGCAAGCGCGAGATAAAGTATCTTCCTCATTCGTTCCTCCTTATTTGTCCGCCACGGCGCCCTGCACGGCCGCCGCCAGTTCCAATACCACAGCATTGTGGACGAAGAAACCTTCGTCCGTAAGTTTCAGCCGCCCGTCCTCGATAAGCGCGAGCCCGTCCAGTTTTTCGGCGCATCCGAGCAGTTTTTCGGCAGCCTGTGCCCCGTACTCGCAGCGTATGCGTTCAAGGCTAATGCCTTTTACTAACCGGGTACCCAGAAGTATCTCTTCTTCCAGCGCAGAGGCCCTGTTGACCGTTTCCCGGTCAAGGCCGTCCCTGCCCGCCATATACCGGTCGAAATCCGGGTTGCCGAAACGCTCGCCCCGCATGAAGGAATGCGCCGCGCAGCCCAGCCCCAGGTAGTCGCCGCGTTCCCAGTACACCGTGTTGTGGCGGGACTCGAACCCCTTCCGGGCATAATTGGATATCTCGTAACGTTCAAAGCCCCTGCTTTTCAGGGTCTCTGCGGCGCGCTTGAGCTGTCTTAGCTGCGCTTCCTCGTCCGGCATGGTCAGCTCGCCGCTTTCCACCTGCTTATGCAGCCGTGTGCCTTCCTCGAGTATCAGGCTGTAACACGAAACGTGTTCTATGCCCGCGTCCGCAACACTGTTTAGCGTTTCGGCAAGTTCTCCGTCCGTCTGCGTCGGCAGGCAGCACATCACGTCGCAGTTTATGTTGCGTATGCCTGCCTCCCGCGCCGTTTCCACAGCCCGGAGCGCCTGCGGAAAAGTGTGTATCCTCCCCAGCAGCTTAAGCAGCCTTTCCTGTTTTGCCTGCACTCCCAGAGAAAGCCGGTTGAACCCGAGACGCACTGCGGCGGCAAAAAGTTCCGGCGTAACGGTGCCCGGATTGGCTTCCAGTGTGATCTCCGCATCATTCACGGGCGGAAACAAATCAAACAGTCCCCCGCACAATCTTTTCAACTGCTCCGGGAACAAAAGTGAGGGCGTGCCGCCGCCCAGATACACGCTTGAGCATGAAAATGCCCCGTATTCCGCGCGCCTTTTTTTAGCTTCCTCCAGCACCCGGCGGATGTATTCGTCAGCCCTGTCCAGCCGCCCGGAATAGCTCTCGAAATCGCAATAGGCGCACTTGCGCACGCAGAAGGGTATATGTATGTAAAGGGAGGTCATGTATCCATTTTGAGCACTGCCATGAACGCCTCGGATGGCACCTGCACGCTGCCCACCTGACGCATGCGCTTTTTGCCTTCCTTCTGTTTTTCGAGCAGCTTCTTTTTGCGGGTGATGTCGCCGCCGTAGCACTTGGCGAGCACGTCTTTGCTGAGCGCCTTCACTGTCTCCCTTGCGATTATCTTGCCGCCTATGGCCGCCTGGATGGGGATCTCGAACAGCTGCCGGGGAATGGCGTCCTTGAGCTTTTCAGCTATGGAGCGTCCCCTCGCGTACGCCCTGTCCCGGTGCACTATTATGCTGAGCGCGTCACACGCCTCGCCGTTAAGCAGCATGTCCAGCTTCACCAGGTCGCTCTCCACGTAGCCTTTAAGCTCGTAGTCGAAGCTGGCATAGCCCCGGGTGCGGCTCTTGAGCGTGTCGAAAAAGTCATATATGACTTCGTTAAGCGGCAGATCGTATGTAAGGCTAACCCTGCCGCCGTCTATGTACTTCATGTCCTTGAATATGCCCCGCTTTTCCTGGCACAGCTCCATTATAGCGCCGGTGTAGTCCGCGGGCGTGATCACCCGGGCATCCACGAAGGGTTCTTCCATGTACTGTATCTCGTTGATTGACGGCAGGTTTGTGGGATTGTCTATGCTCACCATGGTGCCGTCCGTCTTGATGACATGGTATATGACGCTGGGCGCGGTGGTGACCAGGTCCAGGTCGAACTCCCTTTCCAGTCGCTGCTGGATGATCTCCATGTGCAGAAGCCCCAGGAAGCCGCAGCGGAAGCCGTATCCCAGCGCCACGCTGGTCTCCGGTTCAAAGCTTAGGGACGCATCGTTGAGCCTTAAGCGTTCCAGGGCGTCCTTCAGGCTTTCATAATCCGCGCCGTCGGCGGGATATATGCCGCAGAACACCATGGGCTGCACGGGCTTGTATCCGGGCAGGGGGCTGTCGGCAGGATTTTCTGCGGTGGTTATGGTGTCGCCCACGCGGATATCCGCTATGTCCTTTATGGAGGCGGCGATGTAGCCCACGTCTCCCGCGTTGAGTTCCCCCGTGGGCAGGTAGCCACCGGGCAGGAACGCGCCGCACTCGGTAACGTCAAACTCCTTGCCGCAGGCCATCATGCGGATCCTGTCCCCCACGCGGACGCTGCCTT
>JAGCIC010000170.1 GCA_017648805.1 Clostridia bacterium | reverse complement strand
TCGTGGGGGAAGTCCGCCCGCAGGGTCAGCGCCATCTTTGCGGCAAAAACGGTCCTGCCGAAATCCAGCAGGCACCAGGCGTCCTCCCGAGCGCCGATGCCCCAGCTCTCAAAAGGCCATCCGCCGTGGGAGGTATTGTGGCGCAGGCCGTCTATCACGTTCCGGGCGGCAAACACGGATTCGTTCCGGGTCTCCACGTTTGCCGTGCAGTGGGGAAAGAATCCGGTGTCTCCGCGAAGATCCAGCGGATTTCGGGCCACGTCCCGCAGGCAGTGTATCTCGTCACTTGTCATAAGGCGGGCGGAAAGGATGTTCCGTTCTGCTTCAAAGGCTCCGGGCGCGTAGGCCAGGCGGTGTTCTTTCGCCGGAACGCGCCAGACCAGCCGCCCGTCCGGGCAGAACACCTCGCCCTCCGGGACCGATGCGCTCATCCTGAGCCAGAGATGGGACATGGGCGGGCAGGATACCTCCACCGTGTCTCCCTCCACCCAGGGGCGGCTCAGGCAGAGCAGGCATTCGTCATCCGATTCGGTGCGGGCAAGTTCCTGCCCGAGCGCGTTTTTTGCGGTCATCTTCATGGGGTTTACGTCCTCCGTCGCTTGCGTTTGAGAAACGTTTTTCAGAAACCGATCCTGCGTATGGCTTCCACAAGGTTCCTGCCGTAGGTCTCGGCGCCCAGGCAGTTGGGGTGCAGTTTGTCTATAAAGTATTCGGGCAGGTGCGGCACCAGCGTAAAGCCGTCGATCACGGATACGGTGGGGTATTTCCCGGCGATGGACTTCACGCCTTCGCAGAACCTCACCAGCGTGGGAAGGCCTTCGGGAGAATCGCCCCGCCACAGGGGAGAAATGCACAGCACAGGCGTATCGCCGTATATCGACATGAGCTTTTCGTAGAATGCCTCCACGGCCTCCATAGTGGGGGAACCGTACTGGTTGGTGCCCAGCGCCACCACGATCTTGTCCGGCCTGTAGCCTTCCATCCTCATCACCGAGCCGCTGTCGTACACGTAGCCGCCGATGCCCTGGTTGATCAGGTCCCAGTTCAGCAGCCGGTTGGCCACGCTCACGTAAGTCAGGCCGGAGCGCAGGGGGCCGAAGCCCTGGGTGATGGAGTCTCCGAGCCACAGCACCCGGCAGGCTTTTTTGGGCCTTTCCAACAGGGCGTCCGTTTCAAAGCTGCGGATCAGCACCGTGGCGTCGGCGGGCAGATACACGGTCACGTTCTTCCTGCCGGCGGGCAGCGCACATTCGAGGCGGCCTTCCGGCGCAAGGTCCTTCACGTACCATATCCGGCTGATCAGCCCGTCCACCGCCAGCTCGAAGGAATCCTGTGACCCGGTCCAGGCGAAGCGGTAATCGAAGGCGATCTTTTCAGCCTCTGTGATGAACTCCAGGGTCTTGGCGGTGGACGCCATGCAGCGGTCGTACCAGAATTCGGAGGCGCTGCGGAAATACTCCATCTGCTCTGACGAATACTGGAACGCCTGCAGGTACCCGTCTTTGGTCTCCTGAAAGGAATAGGCGCCGAAATACACTTTTTTCAGCTCTTCGTTGCTTAAAAACATGCTGTTTCCTCCGTTATCGTGCTGCGGGACAAAGCCTTGATCCCTTGAAAGCAAAGCAAACGCGCGCTAATACAGTTCCGGCCCCTCGGCCACCCAGTGGTCGTAGAACTGCACGCCGCGCCACACGCGCTTTACGAGGGCGCGGTGGGTGGTCTCGACGTTCACCCATTCGTCCAGCCGGCCCAGTCCGTAGGCCCGCCAGTCGGTAAAGAAGGACCTGACCTCCTGGGGGTCCATTTCTTCTCCGCGCATGTTCTTGTTCTTGAGGCGTACCCAGCGCACGCACATGCGGGCCTTCTTTACGCGGAACAGGCGGATCACGTCGCCCTGCACGGCTTCTTCCGCCCTGTCCATGATCCCGTCCAGCTGCGCCAGCATCTTTTCGTCGTACAGGGGCGTTTCCGTCTGGTCGTTGAAGCCCACGTGGATATCGTCCTTTTCTGCCCGGCCGCACAGCGCGTCTATGTACTCCCGCACGTATTTTCCCGCCGCGCCGTAGTAGAAATCGCTGAACTCGCGGATGTGCTTTTCGGCATCGCACCAGGGGTCCCACAAAAGCTTGCCGATCAGGTAGGC
>JAGCIC010000169.1 GCA_017648805.1 Clostridia bacterium | reverse complement strand
GTTCGGGCCCGCGGGGGACCGCCTGTGGGCGGACGCCCTTAAGCGCGCGCCCGGGTTCGCAGGCTGCATCGACTTCATCCACAAAATGAATTTCCCGCTGCTGTTCACCGTGAGGGCAGAGGGCAGGGACGCGGAAATGCCCTCCGCCGCCTGCCTGTGGCGCCCCTGGGAGGGAGAGCTTGCATACGAAGATGCCCGCGTGCGCCTGAGCGAAAAAAAGACCGTCTCCCGGGACGACGTGGCCCTGTCGCTGCAGACGTGGGAAAACACGTCGGATACGCCTTTTGCGCTCAGGTTCGAGCTGCCGGACGGGGCGAAGCAGGGGGAGATATACGCTTTTCCGGCCTGCACCCACGGGCTCAAAGTGATAATGGCCGCCCGGGCGGACAAAGCGTTTTCGGGCGGGGGATACACCCTGATGCCCGGGGAAAAGCGGCAGTTCGTTTTTGCCGCCGCCCTGGGCCTGGCGGGGGAAGAGGAAAGCGTGCGTGCCCGGCTGGACGGGATATTCGCCCTTCCGGCGGAGGAGGCATACCTTAAGGCGACCGCTTCCCAGACGGCGTGGTACGAAGGTCTGCCCGAGTTCGAATGCTCGGACCCGTTCATACAGCGCTGCTTTTATTACAGGATGTACATACTGCGCTCGAATATGGCGAAGCCGGACGCGGGACATCTCAGGCATCAGACGCTGTATGAGGGCAGGAACCGCCGCGCGGCCAAGACCCCTTATGCGCCCAAAGGCTGGGAGTTTTCAAGGCTCATCCCCCTGTCCGTGCCCCACGCGCTAAGGGATCTTGCGTGGCTGGACAAAAAGGAGGACTGCCGCGGGGCGTTTTTATCGCTCATCGACAGCGTGAACGCGGACGGCGCGTTCTCCGTGTGCGCGGCGGACGAAAAGGGCAAGGAATATACGAATTACGCCGCCTGGGCGCTGTACAACTATCATCTGATATACGGGGACACGGAGTTTATCCGGGAGGTCCTGCCTTATTTCAAGCGGGACGCCTTGAGCGTGTTTGACCGCCACAAAGGGGAGAACGACAGCCTGCAGGTGTGCTTTACCCACCAGCTGACGGGCAAGGAATACCAGCCCGGCTACTGGTATTTTTCCGGCTATCCCGACAGGGTGAAGGGCGCGAAAGAGGGCTACACCCCGTTAAAGCGGGTGGACTCGAGCGTATATATGTACCTGAACTGCCTGGGGCTAAAGCGCCTGTGCGGGAAGGCGGGGGACGGGGACTCGGAGATGTTCTCGCGTATCGCCGGGGACATCGGGGCGCAGATACTTGACAAGATGTGGGACGAAACGGACGGCTGCTTTTATGACCTGCATCACCTGACGGATGAAAAGGCCCGGGCAAAGCACATCGTGTCCGTGTACCCCCTCTGGGCGGACATCACCGACGAAAGGCACTTAAGTCAGCTGGACATGCTGTTCAGCTCCGAATACTTCATGACGGGCAGCGGCTTTGCCTCCGCGGCCAGGGACTGTCCCGTGTACTCGCCCTGCGGCGGCTGGAAAGGGGACTTCTTCAAGGGCCGGGACGGCTGCATGTGGAACGGCCCGTCCTGGCCGTACACCACCTGCATAGCGCTGGACGCGGCGGCGTCCCAAAGCGAAAAGCACGGGCATAGGTACGACAGGCAGTTCGCGGACGGATTCAGGCAGTACACCCTGCAGCACTTCCGGGGCGGGGACATGGACCGGCCGTATCTCGTGGAGTTTTACGATGCCGAGACGGGTGAGCCGCTGAGCGACGAGGCGGACTACAGCCACTCCTATTACATCGACCTTGTGGTAAGGCACATAGCGGGCATACAGCCCGCGGAGGGCGGGTTCCGGTTCAGTCCCCTGGACGCGGGGCTCGATTCCTTCAGCCTGAAGGGCATAAAGCTTATGGGGCATATGCTGGACGTTGAGTTTTCCGCCCGCGAAGGCTACGTCCTTAAGGTGGACGGGGAAGTGCGCGCAAGGCTGGACAGAGGGGAATACGACGGCGGATTCGTCCCGCTCGGAGCGGCGGAGTGAGCGGCGGCGAACTTGACTTTTTGCGTATCTGTCGGTAAAATGTATACGGGGGATGTTCGGCAGTCCCCGTTTTCGCGCGGTCTGAGCGCGATAAAAAAAGGATACTGCCGTTTTAGCACATGCGCCCGGCGGGCCCGGGCGGTGACGGAGGAAACGCGTGAAAACACTCGCTCTGGTCCTGTTCGTACTGATGTACGTGCTTATGATCGCCAAACCCAAATCCCGTCCGGCTTACGCGCTGACGCTGGCGGTCATCTTTCTGGTCACGGGCATACTGCCCGTAAAGCGCCTGCTTTCCACCATCAACTGGAACGTGCTGATGATGATAACGGGCACCATGATAATCGTCGATTATTTCATTTCTTCCCAGATGCCCAACCGCCTGGCGGAGATACTTCTGGGCAAATCCAAAAACGTGATGTGGGTGACCATACTGATGTCGCTGTTCTCCGGCGCGATCTCCGCGTTCATAGACAACGTGGCCACGGTGCTGATAGTCGCGCCCGTGGGGCTGGCCATCTGCAAAAAGCTGAAGCTCAACCCGGTGGGCATGATCCTGTCCATCGCGGTGTCATCGAACCTGCAGGGGGCGGCGACGCTGGTGGGCGACACCACGTCCATAATGCTGGGCGACTACGCGGGCATGAACTTCATGGACTTCTTCTGGATGAAGGGCAGGCCGGGCATATTCTTCGCCGTGGAGCTGGGCGCCCTGGCCACCGTGCCCGTGATGATGATACTGTTCAGGAAGGACAGGGAGCCCGTCTCCTCCTCCGAGAAGACGCCCGTAAAGGACTACCTGCCCACATACATGCTGCTGCTCATGGTGCTGGCGCTCATAACCGCGTCGTTCATACCGAATACGCCCGAAGTCATCAACGGCATCATATGCTGCTCGCTGGCGGTGGTCACCGTGATCGCCGACCTTATCCGCTCCAGGAAGGCGGACGGGGCGAAAGCCGCGTTCAGGAACCTGGACTTCGAGACGCTGGCGCTGCTGCTGGGCCTGTTCATAGTCATAGGCGGCCTGGGCACCGTGGGCATAATAGACGACTTTGCGGGACTGATAGTTAAATACGGCGGGAACAACGTGTTCCTGCTCTACACCATAGTGGTGTGGGGCTCGGTGCTGATCTCGGCGTTCGTGGACAACATCCCTTACGTGGCGACCATGCTGCCCGTACTGGCCGCGGTGACCGCCACGCTGGGGATACAGCCGTACCTGCTGTATTTCGGCCTGTTGACCGGCGCCACACTGGGCGGCAACATAACGCCCATAGGCGCGTCGGCGAACATCGCCGCGGTAGGGCTGCTGAAAAAGGAAGGCCACAAGGTCTCCTTCGGCGACTTCATGCGCATAGGCATCCCCTACACCTTTACCGCCGTTATGACGGGCTATCTGTACCTGTGGATCTTCTGGTCCTGACGGGGAAGCGTATCTTCCGCAATATCAACACTTGACGGATCCGGGGCGGCGGGCCCGAAAGGAGAAAACATGAGCGTAAATCTTGTCAAAGGGCAGAAAATCGGCCTTACCGGCGGCACGGGCCTTAAAAAAGTCCTGGTGGGCCTGGGCTGGGACACGGCGGAGCAGACGGGGAACTTTCTTAAAAACCTGTTTTTGGGAAAGCCGGCGCCCATAGACTACGACTGCTCCTGCATACTGCTGGGAGCGGACGGCAAGGTGATAAGCGGCGAACTGAGGGAGACGGCGGTGTATTTCAACAACCTTACCGACGCCTCGGGCGCGATCGTGCACCGGGGGGACAACCTGACCGGCGAAGGCGAGGGCGACGACGAGCAGATAACGGTGGACCTGAGCCGGGTGCCCGAAAACGTGGACCGGCTGGTGTTCGCCGTGAACATATACAACGCCAACGTGCGGGAGCAGCACTTCGGCATGATCAAAAACGCGTTCATCCGCCTGGAGGACATGGACAGCGGCGCCGAGATCTGCCGCTTCGGCCTGGCGGACGACTATTCCGGAATGACGGGCATGATAATGGGCGAGATCTACCGCCAGGACGGCGGCTGGAAGTTCAACGCCATAGGCCAGGGCCTGCGCCAGGCCAGCCGTCTGGGCAGCATAGTGAACCTGTACAGTTGACGGAAAGGCCGCCCGCGCGGTCAGACGGGGCATACGGATTATGACTTCGAGAGAACGGCTGCTTACGGTGCTTAAGGGCGGGATACCCGACTGCGTGCCCGTCAGCCCCGACGTGTCCAACATGATACCCGCCCGCATGACGGGTCTGCCTTTCTGGGACATCTACCTGTATCAGAAGATACCCCAGTGGAAGGCGTATATCGACTGCGTCAAGTATTTCGGCTTCGATTCCTTCATGGACGGCTACGCCAAGATACTGTTTGACGAGCTGGGGGAGATAGACCGGGACGTAAGGGAAGCGGTGGTCCTTAAGGACGAAAGCAGGATAGTGACCCGCAGATACCGCAAAGCCAACGGCAAGGTGTTCTGGGAAAAGCCGGTCAACGTGTATTTCAGGGACAATCCCCCCGTAAGGGACATAGACCCCGCCCGGGCGGGCGCCGACGAAACGCCATCCCATTTTGAGCCCGTGGTGACGCAGAATCCGTACGAGGGCATAGAGGGCGAGGAACTGCTTAAACTCGCCAAGCACGAGATGGGCGACCACGGCGTGGTGGGCGTGTGGTGCG
>JAGCIC010000016.1 GCA_017648805.1 Clostridia bacterium | reverse complement strand
TCGCAGTCAAAGCGGCACGGAGCAGCTCCAGCCCCTTCGCGGCCGTAATACTTATCGCTTCCATTGTGTCTCCTTTCTTCCATGGATCGTATATCTTCCAGGTTCTTCGCCCCGCGTAAGATGCGCTTGTTCAGGATGCCGCGCACGTAGGCGTAAAACTTCTTGCCCGAGGCGAGCGCCTCGTCCACCGCCCACACCACGGCTTCGTCGCCCAGTTTCCCCGCGAACTCATCCAGCTCCCTCATGTTGTTCTCGCTCAGCGCGATGCCGTTCCTCACGGCGTACGCGGCGCTTTCAGCAGTCAAAGGTCGTTGGTCATCGGTCGATGGCCGTTCGGCTGCGCCGGACAAAGCTTGTCCGTCCGTCTCCCGTTCCCCGTCCTCATTCTCATAAAAAGCACCGCCCCCGCGTATTCGGTGGCTGTGTCCTTGGTTATTCAGTTCTTGGTTATTACGTTCTTGGTTATTTATTATTCTATATAGACCCGTATTATCTAGGGCCGGTTCTTCCGTGGCTGGCTTTTCCATGGCTGGTTTATCCAGGGCTGGAAAACAGGGGTCTGGTGAATCGTTATGTTCAAATATCTCATAAGCGTATCCGAACCTTCCCCTTTCGTCGGAGGAAGCGTTGTATTTGCTGACCTTCATGTATCCCTTATCTTTAAGCTCCTTTATGGCGGAAGAGATCGCGCCTTCGCTTTCCCTGCATATCGCCTTCAGTCCCGATATGGAGAACCTCCAGTCGTCGGGCAGGGAGAGCATAAGGGTCAGCAGGCCCTTGGCCTTGAGGCTGAGGCTGCGGTCCCGCAGGTAGCCCTTGTCGATGACGACGAAGTTGTTTTCGTGGGATGTTCTGTATACGGACATAAGCTGCTCCTCTCTTTGGCGGCATAAAAAACGCGCCCGTACCGTTTGTACGAACGCGCCTTATCTGATTGTTTGATGATACCATTATACCACTGCCAAAAGTCCAAAAGGGCAAGCAGAGTCAAGCGTGGGTTAAGATTATGTTAAATGTCGAGGGGGAACGAGCTGTTAGCTTTTAGCTGTTAGAAGCGCCTGCGGCGCTATGGGATACGGATTGCCACGCAGTCTTCGACTGCTCGCAATAACGCCTTAATGGCAGCTGCGTCAGCGGAGCATATTGTCAAGCGTCAGCGCAGACGACCCATGACCAATGACCCATGACCGCGGACGCGGCGGCGTCCGCCGCCGCTCTCTAACAGCTCACAGCTACAACAGCATCGACATCGCGCCGAAGAACACGATCAGCAGCGCCAGCAGCGCCAGTTCCTGCTTCCAGCGTTTGGCCAGCAGCCCCGCGACCTCGCGCAGGAAGGCGTTGGGCCAGTACCACCAGGCGGTCTTTTCGCCCGTGCCCTCCGCCGCCAGGCCCGCCCGCGCCGCGCAGATGCCGCTGCGGAACACGTGGTAGCTGGTGGTGACGAACAGCACGCTGCCGCCCGGGGCGACCCTGTCCGCTATCTGTTTTGAGAACGCCATGTTCTGCTCGGTGTTCAGGGACCTGTCCTCCGGGAAGACGGACGCGTCCGGGATGCCCCGTTCCACCAGGTACCTGCGCATGGCCTCCGCCTCCGGCATGGGCTCGTCGCTGCCCTGCCCGCCGGAAGGGATGAACACCGCGCTTTTGCCGCAGGCCTCCTTCTGCTGACGGAAAAACTCCAGCGCCCTGTCCACCCGGCCCTTCAGCAGGGGCGGCAGCGTGCCGTCGGGCCTGAAAAAGCAGCCCAGTATGATTATGGCGTCCTTGCCGAAAGAGGGCCTGCGCCCCGCCGCAGTGACGGCGCAGATGACGGAGCCCGCCAGCATGCACTCGAAGTAAACGAACACGGTGGCGTAACTGTTTTCCAGGGTGCTGCGCACGCGCCCCTCCCACTCCGAGCCCATGAAGTCCCGGGTGAACAGGTACAGCCACACCGCCTCCCCCGCGATCAGCAGCAGGCTCACCGCCAGGCCCAGGGCGTTGCGGGGCGCGGGCTTTTCGTGCCTGAGCAGCACCAGGTTGCTGACCGCCAGCGCCAGAGCGAACAGGAGCATCAGGGGCATGGTCACCGTCATGAATCCGGCGCTGGCGCGGGTTATGGCGTCCAGGGCGGAGTACATGCTGAAGTTCAGCGGGTCCGCAAGGTGCCTTGCCGTCACCCACAGCAGCGTCCCGCCCGTGACCAGTGAGAATATGGAAAAGCCGGAAAAATACACCGAGGCCTGGGAGTAATACGCGGGACCCTTCGCCCGGGAATAGTGCCACAGCATTATGGCGCTTATCAGGAACCAGAACAGCGTCGAAGCGACCAGCATCACCGTGTCGCCGGTAAAGCCCCGGGTCTGCCGGTCGAACACCGTGCCCAGGCGGCCCACCGAGTACAGGCGGAAGGCGCGCTCCCGCCCGTCTTCGTCCAGCACGCGCACCGCCGTTTCGCCCTTCCCCTCCGGCCTTAAGGTAAAGCTGATGCCGTTCGGGCCCGTCCTGACGTCCCCGATGCGCAGCACGTCCGGGTCCTCCGCCTCCAGGCGCACGCCTTCGTAAGCGCCGCCGAACAGCTGCACGTGGGCAGTGTAGGAGCGGCTGAAGGTGAGGCGGCACAGCGCGAACAGCAGTATCAGCGCCCCCGCCAGGGCTGCGATCTGTCTTGCGGCCTGCTTCATCGCGAGCCTCCTTCCCGAAAAAACTGCCTGTATTATACCAGAGGCCGCCCCCTGTTTCAATACCGCCGCCGCCCGGCGCCTTTTTGGGCCCGTCTATTGAAATTTGCGCTATAATAATGTAAAATAAGCGTACAGGACCACGGGACACGCGGCAAACGCCGCTCTACGCGATAAACGAGGAGGAAGAGACCGTGAAAAAACTGCTTTTGATCGTGCTGGCGCTGATGCTCGCCTGCGCCGCGATTTGTGAAGGCGCCGCCGCGGACGAGGGTGCGGAGAAGTTCATAGGCGACTGGCAGGACGGCGAAACGTTCATACTGATCGGCTTTGATGAAGACGGCATCCGCGCGCTGATAATACAGGCCCGGGACGACGGCCAGACCGAGTGGGACTACGTCTGCGCGTATGACGAAGAGACCGGCGCGCTCAGGTCGCTGCCCGGCGGCGTGAGGCGGGAGATCGTGTTCGACGAGAACGGCGAGTTCGTGTCTTCCGACGCGGTGTACGAGGACGGCGCGGCCTCCTTCTTCGTAGACGAAAACGACCGCCTGACCTGGACGGACGAAAAGGACGGCGCCGGCAGCGGCCTGGCGTTCGAAAGGCTGCCCGGGTTCGAGCCGCTGTTCTCCGACATGAACGAGGCCATGGAGTCCGAAGGCTATACGGGCATGGAGGGCAGTTCCGACGGGTTCTACGTAGCGGTGGTGGAGCTGGACGGCACCGTCTGCCGCGTGGTGGCGGAGCTGGACGAGACCGCCCTCATGCTGGAGGAGGCCATATTCGACTCCGACGACCTTTCCGCCGCGACGGAGGCGTACGAGGAATACATAAAGACGCTGCCCGTGAGCTACGTGGAGGAGATCATACAGCTGCCCCTTACCAAAGAGGAACTGGAGGCGCTCGCCGGCAGGACGGTGGGCGAACTGGAAGAGGAAGGCTTTGAGGCGCTCTCCTACGGCGAACTTGATGACGCCTTCGTGGTGACCCTGTCCCTGGGCATGTACGACTACGACTTCACCGTGAACGGGACCGTGGACATACAGGCGCTGTGGGACGGCGAGGCGGATTACGCCCTGCTCACCGTGGGAAAAGGCGAATACGCGGGCCTCTCCCCCAACGTGACGGACCTTAATTACCTGCCCGACGGAAGCTGGTTCGACCCGGAGTTCGACCTGGGCGAGGACGGCGAGGGCTTCGATCTGATGGGCGTGCTGTTCGAGGCGGTGCAAAGCGGCGAAATCGACCTTGAGACGCTGAAGGCGACGCTCACGGAAGCCATGCCCGACCAGGCGGAGGAGATCATGGGCTACCTGGAAATGATGATGCAGCTCTACGGCGGCTCCGAGGGCGCCGTC
>JAGCIC010000168.1 GCA_017648805.1 Clostridia bacterium | reverse complement strand
CGTTCTCGACCCTCATGCCCCTGGGGCCTACGCAGGCGCCCACGGGATCTATGTCACGGTTGGCGCTGAACACGGCCATCTTGGTGCGGCTGCCCGCCTCGCGGGCGATGGACTTGATCAGCACTTCGCCGCTGCGGATCTCGGGCACCTCGACCTCGAACAGGCGCTTTACCAGCCCCGTATGAGTGCGGCTCACCATCACCTGGGGACCCTTGGCGCTCTTGTTGACTTCCAGCACGTACACCTTCAGACGGTCGCCCACGCGCACGGTCTCGCCGGGCATCAGCTGATTGAGCTCCAGCACGCCCTCGGTGCGGCCGAGTTCAACATAAGCCCTGTCGGGCTCGATTATCTTGACTATGGCGGTCAGGATCTCGTTTTCCTTTTCGGAATACTCCTCGTACACGGCGCCCCTCTCGGCTTCCCTTATGGACTGCACGATCACCTGCTTGGCGGACTGTGCGGCTATGCGGCCGAAGGAATCGATGTTGGCGGGCACCTCGATAAGGTCGGCCTGGTCATAGTCGGTAAGCTCCGGGAACTTGCTCCTGACCTCTTCCAAGGAGATCTCCACCGCGGGTTCGGTGACTTCGCTCACTATCGTCTTGCGCGCGAACACCTCTATGGTGCCGGTGGTGCGGTTCACGGTGGCGGTAACGTTGTCCTGTTTGCCGTATTCCTTTTTATAGGCGCTCACCATGGCCGCCTCGATTTTGGTAAACAGCACTTCGCGGCTTATGTTCTTCGCCTTGCACAGTTCGTCTATGGCGAGTATCAGCTCGGAAGTCTCATTCACAGGCTGGGTTTTGGATTTCTTAGCCATTTTTTCCTCCAATTAAACTAAATCCTGACTGTTCTCCAGTTCTTTTTCCACGTCGATGTAGGGACGTATAAGCGCGAGCTTTTTAAGTTCGAAGCTCTTTATATCGCCCGCGCAGTCCACCTGCACGCTGTTTTCGTCGTACGCGCACAGCGTGCCCACGAACTGCTTTACGCCGTCCACGGGGGCAAACAGCTTGACTTCCACCTCGCTGCCCAGTGCCTTTTCAAAGTCTTTGGGCTTTTTGAGCGGACGGTCCGCCCCGGGGGAAGACACCTCCATGTAGTCGTAATCGATGGCGTCCGTCAGCGGGCGCACACGCTTATGGAAGGCCTCGATATCGTCGATGTTTATTCCGCCTTCCTTGTCCATATAAATACGCAAACATCTGCCGGAGGGTTCCTTAACAAGCTCCAAGTCCACGAACTCGAGCCCTGTTTCCTCCGCCAGCTTCACGCAGGCAGCTTCAAGCGTTGCCAGACTGCTTGATTTATTTGGCAATTTTTCCTCCCTGGCCGGGGTCCAAACTTGAGCCGCGCCCTGAAGACGCGGCCTCGCTGTCGAAACAGCACACAGATTATTATACCACGCGCGGCGTTCTGTTTCAACCTTTTCGGCGCCAAAAGCCGCATATTACGGATTAATCTTTGGTAAACAATGGGATATCCCCGCTTCATGCGCGTGTCTCGCAAAGATAAAACCTTCCGTAAAAAACTCGCTTGCGTATTGCTAAGCGCCGCACATTATGGTAGACTACCCCTTGATGCATTTTACCCGTCCGGCCGCGTTTTTGCGGTCTCCCGCCCATCGGGCACAATACTGCTATGATAACGCGTGACAAGTCGTTTTACAGAACATATTTCAGCCTGCTTTTGTTCGTGGCGGCACAGAACCTGCTGTCCTATTCCGTATCCCTGCTGGACAACGTGATGCTGGCCCGCTACTCCTCCACCGCCCTTAACGGCGCCTCCCTGGCCAACCAGATCCAGTTCCTACTGCAGATGGTGGTCACTGCGGCGGGCGAAGGCGTGGCGGTCATATCCAGCCAGTACTGGGGCGCGAAAAAGCTAAAGCCCATATATCCCGTGTTTACCGCGGGCCTGTTGACCGCGCTCACCCTGGGATTCGTGTTTTCCGCCTCCGTCAGCGCGTTCCCCGGCGGCATACTTTCCCTTCTGGCAGGCGATGCCAAGATCATAAACGCGGGCTGCGAGTATCTGGACATCATCCGCTTCACCTACCCCGTGTGGTGCCTGACCACCGTGCTGCTTGCCACCCAGAGGAGCGTGGAGAACGCCAGGATCGGCTTCATCGTCACGCTGATGAGCCTGTTTCTGAACCTGCTGCTCAACTACTGCCTGATCTTCGGACATCTGGGTTTCCCGGAGCTGGGCATCAGGGGCGCGGCCTGGGCCACACTCGCCGCCCGCCTGTTCGAGCTGACAGTCGCCCTGATATACAGCCTCAAAATCGACAAAAAACTGCGTTTGACCCCGAAAAACGCCCTGAGATTCGACAGCGCGCTGTGGAAAGACTACTTCCGCCACGCCACGCCCATAATGCTGGGCGGCGCCAGCTGGGGCATCGCAATGTTCATACAGACCTCCATAATCGGCCATATGGGCGGCGACGTGATAAGCGCCAACTCCCTGGCGCTCAGCCTGTTCTCGGTCATAAGCGTGTTCGCTTACGGTGGCGGCAGCGCGGCGGGCGTCATAACCGGCAAGGTGGTTGGCTCGGGCGACCTGAGCCGTCTTAAGGAATACGTGGTCACCATGCAGCTGCTGTTCCTGGCGACTGGACTGGTCACGGGGCTTACGATATTCCTGGTAAGAGGCCCGGTCATCCGCCTGTATGATCTGGAAAGCCCCGAAGCGGTCAGATACGCAAAGCAGTTCGTGCTGGTCTTGTCCATAACTTCCGTAGGCACCAGCTACCAGGCGCCCTGCCTTACGGGCATAGTCCGCGGCGGCGGCAACACCCGCTTCGTGTTTTTGAACGACCTGGTGTTCCAGTGGGGCGTGGTGCTCTCCTTCGCGCTCATGGCGGCGTACTGGTGGAAGCTGCCCCCGGTGTGGGTGTTCTTCATCCTTAAAAGCGACCAGCTCATCAAGTGCACCGTGGCGGTGTTCGTGGTGAACCGCTACAGGTGGATAAGGGTGCTCACCAACAAGGAGAAAATGAATGGGCAGGTATGACGGCTATCTGATCCTGGCGGACTACGACGGCACGCTGGCGGACAAAGGCGGGCAGGTCTCCCCGGAAAACGTGGAAGCCATAAAAGAGTTTCAGCTTGAGGGAGGCTTCTTTACCATCGCCTCCGGCAGAAGCCCGGATTTTATCAGAAACGTGGCGGAAAAAGTGCCGCTCAACGCCCCCGTCATCGCCCTGAACGGCGGCGCGATCGTGGACCCGGAGAGTTTCGAAGTCATCGAAAGGATCGGCGGGAACGATGAATTCGTCAGGGATTACCTGTCCCTCATCGACCCCGAAATAAGCTTTGAGACCCACCTGTGGCATTCGTCCTGCTTGAATTCCGTCTGGAGGAAAGGCGAAGGCACCCCTGAAAGCTCCGTAAGGGACTGGGCGCCGCCGGTATATAAGGCAATATTCATAGAAAATACCCCTGAACTCGCGCTGGAGCTTAAAGATCGGGCCAAAGCCAGGTTCGGGGACAAATACCTGGTCGAGCGCTCCTGGCCCGTGGGTCTTGAGATGCTGCCCGCCTTCAGCGGCAAGGGCAACGCGGCCAGACTGGTAAAACGGCTCATGGGAGGACGGGTGCACACCCTGATAGGCATGGGTGATTACGAAAATGACGTGTCCCTTTTAAGCGCGGCAGATATAGGCGTCGCCGTGGGCAACGCTCTGGAAAACGTCAAGCAGGCCGCGGACAAGATCACCGTGCCGAATCACGAACACGCCGTCAGGCAGGTCATACTAGAGATCTTGGAATAAGGCGAGCCCTGTCCAATTATATAATACAAGCCTCCGGGGCGGCGCTCCCGGAGGCTTGGTTTATCATATGCCGGCTTTTCAGCTTCTTCTCTGTCTCTTGAACACGAATTTGCGCTGTATGGGGAAATTCACGAAGAACATGATGGTCTCCGTCATGGGCTTGGCCAGCCAGTCCGGCACGGAGCAAACTTCCATAAAGAACTTGAGCACGAAAGTGTCCAGGCAGAATATGAACAACGCCAGCAGCGCGTATTTGATCGCGGCCTTCCAGATCTTTTCCTTGCTGTTGAAAACCACTCGGTGGTTCACGAAGAAGTTGGCGCAGGAAGACACGACCCTGGCAAAGGCGTTGGCAGCTTCCTTCGGGCCCAGATGCAGTTTCCCTATATTGAGCCCCGGCATGAACCAGCCAAGCGCCCTGAACACCCGGTGCAGTATAAGGAACACCAGATAGTCCAGCAAAAACGCCAGAAAACTGGAGGCGGCGAACTTGAGGATGCTCTTGTATATGCGCAGTGAGTCCTTAAGGGGATTGAAGTGGCTGGACTTGTTTTCCTCCAGGTACACCGTGGCGATGGTGATCTCCTTTATGGGCATGTCCTCTTCCGAAGCCCTGAGCAGCATGTTCATCTCGTATTCGTACCTGTCGCCCTTCACGTCCATGAACAGCTTCATGCCCGGGCGGTCAAAGCCCCTCAGACCCGTCTGGGTGTCGTATACCGCCACCCCGCTGGCCAGGCGGAACACCAGGCGCGTGCAGGCATTGCCGAAGCGGGAACGGAAAGGCACGTTGCTTTCGTCGAACCTGCGCCCGCCCAGCACCAGCGCACCTGGGCACTCCTGGCTTTTGGCTATGACTTTTTCTATGTCCTCGTAGCGGTGCTGGCCGTCCGCGTCGGCGGTCACCAGGCGCTCGCACTCCGGCATGTTTTCGTAAATATACCTTATTCCCGTTTTGAGCGCGTAGCCCTTGCCGTGGTTCTCCCCGTAACCCAGGCGCACCACCCGCGGATCGAGATTTTCGAATATGTTTTTATAGCTTTCGCCGCTGCCGTCGTCCACCACCACGACCTGCACGTTCGGATGCGACAGCAGTTTTTCGCACAGCTCTATCAGTTTTTCGTCCGGCTTGTACGCGGGGATCAGTATCGCGTTCATTTTGCCTCCAGAAGTTTTTGTTTTTCTTTTATATGCGGAACAACTCGACCCGGCTCTCGCCCCCGTCGAATTCCCTAACGCTCACCTTTATGCGCTCCGTCAGTGCGGTGGGCACGTTTTTGCCCACGTAGTCCGCGCGGATGGGCAGTTCCCGGTGTCCTCTGTCCACCATCACCGCCAGCTGTATGCGTGCAGCGCGGCCTATGTCCATAAGCGCGTCCATGCCCGCCCGGGCGGTGCGGCCGGTGAACAACACGTCGTCCACCATCACCACCGTCTTGCCTACTATGTCGAAAGGCACGTTGGTGGCGTTCAGTGTGGGCTGCGGGGTTATCTTGCTCAAGTCATCCCGGTAAAAGGTGATGTCCAGTTCGCCCACAGGCGGCGTTACTCCCTCCACGGAGTTTATCAGCGCGCTCAAGCGCTGGGCCAGCGGCACGCCCCGGGAGCGTATCCCCACCAGCACCACGTCCTCCGCGCCGCCGTTACGCTCGATTATCTCGTGCGCCAGGCGGGTCAGGGTGCGGTCAAAGGTCTTTTCATCCATCAGCAGGGTTGACATCTGTTCACCTTCGGTCTGTTATTCGCTCAAAAACGGGCGGAATGCCTCCGCCCGCGTATCAAATGCGTGTTCGGTATCAGCCTACCGTGAGTTCCCACTCCATGGGGCAGAGGAAGAAGCCTACGTACAGGTAAGTGATCCCATCCTGGGTATCGCTGCGCACTTCGGTGCCCGCCGGGAAGCCGCACATGGTGCCCACATAGGCGATGCCGTCCTGGAGCTGCTGTTCGGTCAGCCCGCCCAGGCTGTAAAGGGGAGACATCAGGTCCGTCGTCTCGCCCGTGATATTGTTTATTACATCCATGCCGAGTTCGCCGATCTCGTTCTGGTACAGCGTGAAGCCCGCGCACACCATGGCCGCGCCCAGATACTCGCCCGCCTTCTGGG
>JAGCIC010000167.1 GCA_017648805.1 Clostridia bacterium | reverse complement strand
TGGTATGCATCAGATCCTCGATGAACTCGCCTGGAAGCTGGTACATCGTAAGATCCTTCAGCTGCCCCTGGTAGCCTCTCGCGGCCAGCACGCTGTTCACTGTCTCGCGGATGAACGCACTGCTGATCTCAGTCATTCCGGAGCCGATGATATGGTTCTCCACCTCCTTCGCCACGGACGACGCCTCAAGCATGTCCAGGCCCAGCACCGTCACCAGCTTCTGCGTGATCTTGTTCCTGTCCCAGCTTGACACCGTGCTGGAGCTCAGCGACTGCACCATCAGCATGCTGGCGTCCGTGACGTCCTGCTTGCCCTTCGCCTTTTCACGCACCTTTATGGCCTTGCGCGCCTTGGCATGGTCCTCGCGGTAGATGATGTACGCCTTGGCGATGTCATACAGTCCGCGCTTCATCAGCGCCCTCTCCACCAGGTCCTGCACCTCCTCGAAAGACACAAGCTCCTGGTTCAGTTCGCCTATCTGCTTCATCACGTCCCGCGTGACCTTCTTCGCCATATCCTCGGACGGCAGTCCGCACGCCGACATGGCCTTCAGCACGGCGTTCGTTATCTTCGACGCATCGAACGGCACGATAGGCCCTTTTTCCGCTTTTTGAAATCGCATTTTTCACCTCTTAGTTTTAGACACAGCTGCGCCGCCGGACCGCCCGGGACGCAACTAATGCCCGGTGTCAAGTCGGCGGCGCCGTTACTCGTTTCGTGGCTGCTCGATGAACACCCTTCGGGCGCTCCTGCCACGTTGTTTTCTGAGTTTGGCATCGGATCTGGAAATTTCCTCCAGCAGGCCCTTTGCATCGCGGAACACAATCGCGTCAATCTCAGGGCATTCCTTGTGGATTCTCACCAGCATCCTGTATCCCTCCTCCATGGCAAGGCACATCTGTTTCACCGCCACAAACGGGGGCAGATCCCAGCCGTTACGCATGGATTGGCGCACCTTGAACCATTCCTTGTATTCCTGCACGATATACGCCAGCCGCCGGAAATCCGAGAGCAGCTGGCGCATCGTGTTAGGTCTCGCTATGAGAATATTATGCAGACGCACCCGCAGCGTCCCGTCCTCGCGGTGGTGCAGATTGCGCTCCACCTCGTCCAGTATGGACAATGGAAGGGCGCCGCCGGAGACAAGATTGTGCGCTGCAGTGTGGCTGATGTTGAGCAGCCTGCTGACAGCGGATTTGCTCCGTCTGCCAGTCACGCGCTCCGCTTCCTCCAGCACTTCCGACACCAACGCCTCCGACGGTTTCGCCTTGGGCACGTCCTTGTATTTCGGACGGCGCTTTCTACCCGGCTTTTTATACTCCGAGTATAAGTTCAGCCTTGGATCTTTGATATGGCCTCCTCGACGTCCTTCAGGGACGCCAGCAACCATCCTTTCAGAAACAGCAGCCTGTCCAGATCCGGCGACGGGATGTTCGCCCCAGGGTAGCCTGGAGACATCACTGGATGGTCAGACGGCTGCATAAGCTGCTCCACCGTGACCTCCTTGTCAGTCTTAGGTTTCAGCACCTGGTCGGTACGGACACCTCCGCCTCCGGGCGCAGACTCGTTGAATCCCCAGTTATTCGGCATATCACTTTCCTTTTATCAGTATCCTCATGGCCTGGAACAACCATCCAAGCGCCGCCACCGCGACGGTGCCGCCCATTATGAACATGAAGATGTCTATGACAACGTCAGGCATCCGGCTGCTCCTTTGCTTTGTTCTCCGCTGCCTCCAGCAGCCCGATCTTCCCGGCAGTCTCGTGGTCTATGCACATGATGCGCGCCTTGAGAACCTGCTCAAGCCTCTCGGGAGACGGCGACAG
>JAGCIC010000166.1 GCA_017648805.1 Clostridia bacterium | reverse complement strand
CCGACGCGTGCCAGGCGCTGGAGATAACCCCTTCCCAGCATTTTACCCAGCCCCCCGCCCGTTACACCGAGGCACTGCTGGTGAAGACGCTGGAGGAAAAAGGCATAGGCCGCCCCTCCACATACGCGCCCACCATCTCCACCATCCTGGGCAGGGGCTACGTGGCGCGTGAGAAAAAGCGCCTGTACCCCACCGAGCTTGGCAAGATAGTCACCAGCGTCATGAGCAAAGCATTCCCCGACATCGTAGACACCGAATTCACCGCCCAGATGGAGACCCAGCTGGACGAGATCGCCGAGGGCGAACTCAAGTGGCAGAACGTGATCGGCGGTTTCTACTATCCCTTTGAAAAAGAGCTTTCGGAAGCGGAAAAACAGCTTGAGAAAGTGGAGATCGCTCCCGAAGTCAGCGACGTGCCCTGCCCCAACTGCGGCGCCATGCTGGTGTACCGCCGCGGCCGCTTCGGCAAGTTCCTGGCATGCCCCCGTTTCCCGGAGTGCCGCTACACCCAAACCCTGCTCACCTACATAGAAGCGCCCTGCCCCAAATGCGGCAAGCGCCTGATCGAGAGGATCAACAGAAAAGGCCGTAAATTCTACGGCTGTGAGGACTACCCCGCCTGCGATTTCGTGTCCTGGGACATGCCCGTGAAAGAAGCCTGCCCCAAGTGCGGCGGTTACATGACGCTCAAGTATCTGCGCGGCGGCGCCACTGCCCGTGTGTGCCAGAACGAGAGCTGCCGTTACCGGGAAGAAGTCAAGTCCGAAGACGCCGATGAATGAGTTCGTAACCGTCGTAGGCGCCGGTCTGGCGGGCAGCGAAGCCGCCTGGCAGCTGGCAAAGCGGGGCCGCCGGGTCAAACTCGTGGAAATGAAGCCAAAGTGCTTCTCTCCCGCCCACCAGTCCGATGGTTTTGGGGAACTGGTGTGTTCCAATTCCCTTAAAGCGGATTATCTTTCCAACGCTTCCGGTCTGCTCAAGGCGGAGATGCGGCAGTTTGACAGCCTGATCCTTAAAGCCGCCGACGCCTCCAGGCTGCCCGCAGGCGGCGCGCTCGCAGTGGACAGGACCGCTTTCAGCGCGCATATCACCGACGCGCTTTCCGCTCATCCCCTGGTCGAGGTCGTACGGGAAAGGGTCGACGATATCCCGCCCGAGCCCGCCATCATCGCCACCGGTCCGCTTACCCACGAGGCGCTTTCCGACAGCATAAAGGCGATGCCCGGCTTCTCCCAGATGCATTTTTTCGACGCGGAAGCCCCTATCGTGACCCTGGAAAGCCTTGATATGAGCAAGGTATTCGCCGCTTCCCGCTACGGCAAGGGCGACGACGACTACCTGAACTGTCCTATGAACGAGGACGAATACAATGCGTTTTATGACGCTCTGATCGCCGCAGAGACGGCCGAAGTGCACGATTTTGACAAAAATCTAGTGTTCGAGGGCTGCATAGCTGTGGAGATACTCGCTCAGCGCGGCAGACAGACGCTGGCGTACGGTCCCATGAAACCCGTGGGGCTCGTCGATCCGCGCACAGGCAAAATGCCCTACGCCGTAGTGCAGTTGAGACGGGACAATTTAAGCGGCAGCCTGTACAACCTGGTAGGCTTCCAGACCCGTCTGAAATTCGGCGAGCAGAAACGCGTGTTCGGCATGATCCCCGGGCTTGAGCACGCCGAATTCGCCAGGTACGGTGTCATGCACAAAAATACTTATCTGAACAGCCCGGACGTGCTGGACATCAATTATCGGGTAAAAGACAGGCCGTTTCTGCGTTTTGCAGGCCAGATGACAGGTGTGGAAGGTTACATGGAGTCTGCCGCTTCGGGGCTTGTGGCGGCGCTGGGGCTCGCGATGCGGCTTGAAGGCAAATGCGAACCCGATTTCGGCGACAAAACGCTTCTGGGCGCGCTCACCCGCCACACAGTGACACCCGCCAGGGATTTCCAGCCCATGAACGCCAACTTCGGGCTGCTGCCCTCTTTTGAAAAGAAAATACGCAACAAAAAAGAACGCTACGAACTCATAAGCCAAAGGGCGCTTAATGAGATCAGCAGGATAAAACAGGAATACGCCTTATAACGGAGGATAAAATGGACTTATTCAAAGGCACGACCATCTGCGCGGTCAAGCGGGACGGCATAACCGCCATCGCGGGTGACGGACAGGTGACCATGGGCGAAAACGTGGTCATGAAAAACACCGCCAAAAAGGTGCGCAGGATATATAACGGCGAAGTGCTGGTGGGCTTTGCGGGCACCGTTTCCGACGCCTTCGCCCTGTGCGAAAAGCTGGAAAACAATCTTACCCAGTACTCCGGCAATCTGGAGAGAGCCGCGGTGGAACTGGCGCAGGGCTGGCGCATGAACCGGGAAGCGAGGAACCTGGAGGCGCTGCTTATCGCCGCCAACAAGGACGAGCTGCTTCTGATAAGCGGCACGGGCGAGGTTATCACGCCGGATGAAGGCGTGCTATCCATCGGTTCCGGCGGAAATTACGCGCTGGCAGCCGCCCGGGCACTCATGGATAACACGGATCTCCCCGCCCGGGACATCGCGGTAAAAGAGCTTAAGATCGCCTCCTCGATCTGCGTCTATACCAACGACCACATTATCTGCGAGGTGATATGATGAACACGCTCACACCGAAACAGACCGTTCAGGAGCTGGATAAATACATAATCGGGCAGGACGACGCCAAAAAAGCCGTGGCCGTGGCGCTCAGGAACCGTTACCGCCGCATGCAGCTGCCCGAAAGCGTACGGGAAGAAGTAACACCCAAGAATATACTGATGGTTGGGCCCACCGGCGTGGGCAAGACCGAGATCGCCAGACGCCTTGCCAAGCTGGTGGACGCCCCCTTTGTCAAGGTCGAGGCCACAAAATTCACGGAAGTGGGCTACGTGGGCAGGGACGTGGATTCCATAATCCGCGACCTTACCGAAGCGGGCATACGCCTGGAAAAGGACCGTCAGGTAAACGAGATAAAAGACCTGGCGGTGCAGGCAGCCAACAACCGCCTTGTTGAGCTTATGGCGCACCCCGTAAAGAAAAAGACCAACCCCATAGACATAATACTTGGAAATACCCGCAAAGAACCCGAGGAAAGCCCCGAAGAAAAAGAGATGCTCTCCTCCAAGCGGGAAGACCTGCGCGCCAGGCTCATGGCCGGTGAGCTGGAAAACCAGATCGTGGAGATCGAAGTCGAGGAAAACACCCCCAAAGCCGAGATCCCCGGCACGGACATGAGTATAAGCGACATGATGGGCGGCATGCTGCCCAAAAAGACCAAGCTCAGGAAAGTGCCCGTGAGCGAGGCCCGGCGCATACTTACCGCCGAGGAAGAGGACAGCCTGGTGGACATGGACAAGGTGTATTCCGATGCCATTTCCCGGGTGGAGCAGCACGGCATAGTGTTCATCGATGAGATAGACAAAGTGGCGGGCCAGGGCTCTAAGGCAGGCCCTGATGTGTCGCGCGAAGGCGTGCAGAGGGACATCCTTCCCATCGTGGAAGGCTGCACCGTCAACACCAAGTACGGCCCCGTGCGCACCGACCATATACTGTTTATCGCCGCGGGCGCGTTCCATGTGAGCAAGGTCAGCGACCTGATCCCCGAACTGCAGGGCCGTTTCCCCGTCAGGGTGGATCTGAAGCCCCTGACAGTGGACGACTACAAGCGTATCCTCACCCAGCCCCAGAACGCGCTTATAAACCAGTATAAGGCGCTGCTGAAGGTGGATGGTGTGGAACTGGAGTTTGAGGACGAGGCACTGGACCTGATCGCCCGCCACACCTTCGACGCCAACGAAAGCAGCGAAAACATAGGCGCCCGCCGTTTGCACACGGTCATGGAGACGATCTTGAGCGACATCGCCTTCAACGCGGGCGGCGGAGACGCACCCGAGACCAAAGTGGTCATAACCCCCGACTATATCCGCGGACAGCTCAAGACCGCTACCGCCAATTCGGATCTGCACAGGTACATACTGTAAAAAACTCTCATGCCTGCCTTATGTCCGTGAAGGAACATAAGGCAGGTTTTTTGCGTCAAATTCTTACAGAATCAATGCATAATTGTTAAATAATTGTTACGGTATAAATATGTGCCCGATTTGTTGTATAATAAACGGTGGCAGTATATAAGGAAGGCGGTGATGGGTCATGACCTGGTTGAGCGGCGTAGCCAACGCCATCAAGACCCTGTTTGCCAACCTTTTCCAGCAGCCCGATTGGCGCA
Source organism: Clostridia bacterium (assembly GCA_017648805.1). The sequence continues at coordinate 1,649 of JAGCIC010000166.1, read as the reverse complement.
ATTTCCTTGATATAATCATTACTGCCGTAATAATTTACGCGCTGATCCGTCTTATAATCCGCACCCGCTCAAGCGCCGTCATAAAGGGCGTTGCGGTGCTGCTTCTGTTCGCCTGGCTCACAAATATCTTACAGCTCAACGTGGTCTCCTGGATGCTGCAGCAGGTGCTCAACACCGGTGTCGTCGTATTGGTAATCCTTTTCCAGCCCGAACTCAGGAAAGCTTTGGAACAGCTGGGTCGCAGCAGCTTCATATCTTCCGGTCCCGGTTCGCACTCCTCCAGCGCCAACACTTCCCAGATAGTCAGCGAGATCGTGACCGCCATGACGGACATGTCCAAAAAGCGCATAGGCGCGCTTATAGTCGTGGAGCGCAAGACGGGTCTCAGAGAATTCGCCGACACCGGCACCGTTATCAACGCGGACATCACCGCTCCGCTTATAGAAAACATTTTTGAACCCAACACTCCCCTGCACGACGGCGCCATGATAATCCGCGACGGGCGCATACTGGCCGCCGCGTGCATACTGCAGCTGTCCAACGATCCCGACATATCCAAGGAACTCGGAACGCGCCACCGCGCAGCCATAGGCATTACCGAGACCAGCGACGCCGTAGCGCTGGTGGTGAGCGAGGAGACCGGCGTCATTTCCGCCGCGCGTGAAGGCCGGCTGAACAGATATCTGGATCAGAAGACGCTTACAGGCATACTCACCGAGCTGTTTGAGGGCAAGCTCGGCCGTCCTGCGCGCCTGTTCAAGCCCACGGGCGGGGAGGCGGGCAAATGAAACAGCTTATTTCCCGCGTAAAAGCCGCCCTGCCCGGTATCGCAAGAGCAGTGTGGAATTTCCTCACACGGCGCCTGTGGCTGAAGCTCATCAGCCTGCTCCTGGCGCTGATACTGTGGACATACATAATCTCCTCCACCCCGTCGCTGACCCGCACAAAGATAATCGAAAGCGTGTCTGTCACGCCTTCCGGCGCGAACACGCTGAGTGCCTATACTCTCGCGGCGTCCACGGATATATTCGCCGCGTACCAGAATTCCATAGACGTGAGCGTTACCGTGCCCCAGAGCCAGTATTCCCTTCTGGCCGCTCGCAACATCCGCGTCACTCCCGACTTTACCGGCATACGCTCCCCCGGCACCTACGACGTACCGCTGGTAGCCACCGCCACGTACGGCACCGTGTCCAAGATAAACCCGCCCACCGTGTCCGTGACCATAGAAAACCTGGATACCCGCATCCTGTCCATAGAGCCTGAATTCGTGGGCGAGGATAGCGACAAATACTGGTACGGCGAATCTTCCGCCAGCCTGAACCCCCAGCAGATAACCGTTTCCGGCCCCGCTTCCCTGGTCAGCCAGGTCAAAAGCGTAAAAGCTCAGGTGGACACTTCCGGCCGCGGCACGGTCATACGCAAATCCGCCGTCACTCAGCTGCTTGACGCGGACGAGAACGTGCTGCCCACGACCCTGCTGACCCGCTCGTCGAACACCTGCTACGTTGTATTGGAGGTATATCCCAAGAAGGCGCTGAATGTCAGCGTGGATACCGCACAGTTCAAACTGAAGGAAGGTTACCAGATCGACTCCGTGACCTTCCAGCCCAGTCAGATCACTGTAGCCGGCTCCGCCGAGCTGCTGG
>JAGCIC010000165.1 GCA_017648805.1 Clostridia bacterium | reverse complement strand
GTTGCCGGTATCCGCGATGTACAGCTTGCCGTCATCCGCCACACAGAAGTCTCTGGGGGCCTTAAGATCGCCCAGAGGCGCGCCCTGCCAGGTCAGAGTGGCGCCCGACACGCTGAAGTCCAGCGTATAAGGCGAAGGAGTGTAGAGTATATTGTTCCAGTAGTCGTAATTGTAGGTGTCGAAGGGCTGGCCGCCGTCCGCCAGCGCGCAGGGCAGCAGCACGCACACCAGAAGCGCGGCGCATATGAATCTGACTAAAGCTGAATTCTTTTTCATATCCGCACCTCCTCAGTCCTTCATGCCCGAGGTGGTCATGGTCTCCAGTATGGAGCTCTGGCAGATCAGGAAGAACGCTATGGGTATCGCGGCGATTATGAACGTCACCGCGGCGCCCGCGCCGGCCCTGCTCACGCCGCCGGAAGTGATCTGCTGGAGGGCGTACTGCAGGGGCTTGAGCTCCTCGCTCCTTAAGAACATGCCGCCGGTATTGCCCCACATCTGCTGGAACTGGAATATGGCCAGAGTGAGCCACGCGGGACGGACGTTGGGCATAACTATTTTCCAGAATATGATCCATTCGTTGGCGCCCTGCAGCCGCGCGCTCTCCATAAGGGAATCGGGCAGCTGCTCCATGAACTGCTTCATTAGGTACAGGCCCATGCCGAAACTCCAGGCGGGCAGCACCAGCGCCAGATAGGTGTTGTTTATGCCAAGCCAGGAGATTATCAGGTACTGGGGTATCTGCGTGACGGTCCAGGAGAACATCAGCGACAGCACCACCATGGAGAACAGCAGTTTCTTGCCAGGGAACTTGTTTTTCGCCAGGGGGTATGCCGCCAGGGATGCCACCACCACGTGGCCCACCATGCCGCCCACGGTGATTATGATGGTGTTGAGCACGTACCTGGAAAACGGCACCCAGCTCTCGTTCATAAGCACGAACAGGTCGCTGAAGTTGGTGAGCGAGGGATTGCGCACGAAGATGCGGGGCGGGAACTGGTATATCTCGTCCAGCGGTTTCAAGGCGTTGTTGACTATCATCACCAGCGGCAGCACCATGAACACGCCGCAGATGCCCATAAGCAGGAACAGCAGGGTGTTTCCAGCAACGGAGCGGTTGAGCTTCTTTTCGCCGGACTTGCGCTTCATTTTCCGTTCGAGCTTTTTGATCTTTTCGGGGCGGTTGTCCACGACTTTGCGCATGGAGACCTTAACGGTGGCGTTGGGATCCTTTTTCGCCATACTACTCACCCACCCTTCTGAGCAGGCGCTGCACCAGCTGGTTGGTGCCCACCATCAGCAGGAACAGTATGGTGGCTATCGCGGATGCATAGCCCATGTCCAGCCTCGTGGAGCCGTAGTCCAGCAGGTGCGTCACGACCGTGGCGCCGGAATAGTTTACGGACGGGTTGCCCGCCAGCCATATGGAGATGTCCGCAACGGCGAAGGACTGGGTTATCTGCATGACCGCGCCGAAGAGCAGCTGGGGGCGCATGGCGGGCAGCGTCACGTACCACAGTTCCTGCCACCTGTTCTTTACGCCGTCTATGGCCGCCGCCTCGTACATGCCCTTGTCTATGGTCTGAAGACCCGCTATGAACGCCAGGAAGCCGGTGCCCAGGCTCAGCCAAAGCTGTACGATTATCAGCACGGGCATTACGTACTTTTCCGTCTGCATCCACAGTATCGGGTTGTTGATCAGGTCCAGCTTAAGCAGTATGCCGTTAAGGTAGCCGTAGCGGTCGCCGGTCAGGATCAGGTTCCAGACCATGTACGCGTTGCCGCAGATGGAAGGCGCGTAAAACACCAGCGTGAGCAACGCCCTGACCTTGGGCTTGAACTCGTTGATTATCCAGGCGAACAGCAGGCACAGCATGTAGCTTATGGGGCCCGTGATCACCGCGAACAGAAGCGTGTTGCGCAGGGAAATGGTGAATATGTCGTCTTCCAGTATCAGCTTTACGTAGTTCGTCCAGCCGATCAGTCTGGGAGCCTCCAGCATGTTGAAGTAGGTGAACGACAGGTATATGGACATCAGCACGGGCACTACCGTAAACAGGAAAAACAGTATGAAATACGGCGCCATAAGCATGTATGAAACCCTGTTTTTCCATATCTCGTGTCTGAGGCTGTAGCTGCGGCGCATGATGGCCGCGCGTTCCTGAGTGATACTGCTCATACTAATCAGCCTCCTCCTTTTCCCCCGCCAGCGGCAGGCCGAATTCCGTGCGCTTGTAGTTGATCTCCGCATTTATGTAGTAGATCTTGTCCATCAGTTCTTCCCTGGGGGTGTTGCCGGACTCGTTGCGCCCCTTGCTGGCGTTGTCGGTAGTCACGGCGTAAAAGGCGTTGTTCACGTTTCTCCAGGTGTAGTATCCGCCGGGCACCTGGGGTATGCCCCTGACCTGACCGAACTGCGCGGACAGCACCTTGTAGTCCCTCACCGGCCAGGACAGGTTCGCCAGCGCCTCGATGTTGGCCGTGGCCACGCGGGCGGAGGAACCCATCAGGGATTCCATCTCTCTGCCGTAGAGCGTCTGGGTCTCGGCGCTGGTCCACCACTTAAGGAATTCCCAGCTCGCCTCCGGCTCCTTCGTGGCGCTCATTATTATGTCCGCCAGGCCGCTGCAGCCGGTGGTGGTGTCCAGGCTGCCGTCTTCCTTCACGGTGCCGGGCACATGCGTGAAATCCCACAGGCCCCTTATGTCGGGAGCGGAGACCTGGAGGTTGTTGTAAGTGGTATAGTCGGAGATGATTATCGGGCACTCGCCGGTGCGGAAGCGTTCTTCCACGCTGGTGGCCTTGTCCAGACGGTAATCCGTGTAGAACTCGCAGTAGCGCCGGAAGGTGTTTATGGCTATGTCGCTGTCCAGCGCGGAAGCGTCGCCGTTTTCGGTGTAATAGCTGCCTCCCGCCTGGTACAGAAGCATGGCGAAGGTCTGTTCGCCGGGCAGCATGCCGAACTCCATCTGGTTTTTGCTCAGCACGCTCATGGCCACCTTCACGTCGTCCCAGGTCTCGGGGACCTCCAGGCCTATCTCGGCCAGTATGTCCTTTCTGTAGAACATCATTGGGAAGGTCTGGGTGTCGGGCAGGGCGTATGTGGCGCCGTTGAACGAGAAGGGCACCAGGGCGCTGGACATGAATCGGGAAGCGACTTCCTCAAAGTCCCCGAACCTCGTCAGGTCCATCACGGCGTTGCGCAGGCCGTAATTGACCGGGGTATCGTTGCCTGTGTTCATAACCGCGCCCGCCAGGCCGTTGGTGTTGGCCACCTGTATCGCCACGTCGGGGCCCTGTCCGGAAAGGGTGGCGCGAAGCAGCGTGTTCATGTCCACCAGCTGCACGTTCACGCTTATGCCCGTTTGGGGAGTGAAGCTGTCGTCGATCAGGGACTTTATAACGTTCGCCTGGTCGCGGCCGGTGCCGATCCACAGGGTGATGATCTTGTTTTCGCCGTCGTCTTTGGCGATGTTGCCCACCTGGTTATAGTCGATTATGAATGAGTTGTACAGCCGCTGGGACTCGTGGCCCAGCCCCGCGAAGAAGCCGCCCTTGTCGTTTTTGGGGTTTATATCCGGGGTGTGGATGTATATCCTGTCTATCTGCAGGGGCTGGATGAGCACCTGGGTTATCCAGTTGCCGCAGGCGCGCACGTTGACCTTGTAGGAGGACAGCACCTTGGTAAAGCGCTCCTGGTCCTCTATCAGGTCCTCCAGCTGGTCGTTCATGGTCTTAAGCACGGTCAGCTTGTCGCTGGAGTGCCCCGCGGTCTTCTCCAGGGCGTCTATGGCGATCTCCAGTTCACCCTTGACGTGCTCCAGTTCCTGCCTCAGACCCGGCAGGCTGCGCTCTATCTGATAGTCCCTGTACTGGTCGGGGGAGACGCCGGTGATGTACAGCACCTGGCGGTATATACCGTTCAGGTCAAGCACGCACTGCTGCACCCGGCTGATGATCTCGGCCATATCGCCCAGCACCACTTCCATGCGCAGGGTGTGCGCGCCCTGCGTCAGGTGGATCAGGTAGGGGTTATCGTTCCTGTCCCGGGCGGTCTCCATGCGCCAGCCTTGGGAATACCCGAAGGGCAGGGCGTCAAACTCGCCGAACGGCACCGCGCCGTCTATGAATATCCTTCTGTATACGTCTATGCCGCGCACGAAGTTCTGCTTGTCGAAGAAGGTCACGCAGTAGTCCCCTTCTTCCGGCACTTCGAATGCCCACTCGATCCACTGGCCCGCCAGCCTCCAGGGATAACCGCCTATGGTGTTGTTGAGCAGGTACCTGGCGGAAGCGGGGTACACGGAGGAGGACGCCTGGTCCTGCACCGGGTACAGCATCTGGGAGGACGTGTACTGCGCGGTCTCCGCCTCTATCCTGACGCAGATGCCCTCCGGATTTGCCTGAACGCGCTCAAGCTCGGCATACGGGGCGATGCGGGCGGAGTTTTTGAACACCAGTTTCCTTATCAGCATGGGCTCCCTTAAAGAGAGCATGCCCAGGGTATGCTGCCCCTTTTCGAGATAGAAGCTCAGGCTCTCGGAAATATAGCCGTTGCTATCGTAAACAAATGAAGTCAGCCACCTGGGAGTTTCCTGGGGCGAGGGCTTTATATCGTTGCCCTGGTTGTCCTTTACCCAGGAGATCACGTCAACTCCGTTGGCATCCGTCACATGCTCGACGCCGGCGTTCCGGTCGTTGCGCCAGATGCGGGAGAAGGTGACCAGCGAAAGCTCGTTGTAGGGCAGGCGTCCGTCCAGGAAAAACGCCCTTTGTATTTCCGAATTCTTGCCCGGATAGGGGTAGTACTCGATCTCCAGGTCGTACCAGCCTTCCGTTTCCACGTCGAATTCCCACTCCGCCAGCGCTTCCTCGCCCGTAAGCAGGGATCTTCCCTCGCTGCCGTCATAATCGGTCAGCACCTGAGGCTCATTTTTTCCGTCTTCGGAATACCTGACCGCGTCCGCCGCCTCTATCGCGATCTCTTCGCCCGGGCGGACGTCCGGATAGGTGGACTTATACTGTTCGTAGGACGGGATGCTCTTGTCTATGGAGTACGTGCTGACTATGTCCTCGTACTCCTTCATGGTCTTGTCCGTCACCGCGCCGGCGCTCATGAATGAGACCGCCAGTGCCGCCGTCAGTATGAAAAGCAGTATTTTCTTCATGCCCCGCATCCCGCTCCCGTCATAGCAAATTGAATTTCAGATTCAGAATAAATAGGAAAAACCGGATCAGTCACCGGACAGAAAATCCGGGATATCCTTTCGGGTGATGACCCTTTCGTCCGTGTAAGTCTTTTTCAGCAGCCACTCTTCGGTATACTGTTCGCTCGGCCTGTTGTACTTGCTGTTCTTAAGCACGAACTCGCCGCCCCAGGTGCAGAATCCGCCCCAAACCGTGCCGTCGCGGAATATCTCCTCCGCATCGGGCACGCAGCCGTTCTCGCTGATAACTATCATTTTGCGGGCGGAAGTGTAGTTTACGCATTCCAGGAACTTGGCGCTCTGGGAGGAATACACCCTTTCGCCGGGATACAGGTCCTCTCATATTATATCCACCGTATCGTCCCCCGGATACCAGGCGGGATC
>JAGCIC010000164.1 GCA_017648805.1 Clostridia bacterium | reverse complement strand
GAACGTCCTGAAGTATTCCAGCATGCCCTCAAGGCTGTCCGTATGCTCGTCCAGCCGGGCGGCATTGAGCGCCACGCCGTAGCTTAAGACGTGCATGTGGGAATCGTTGAAGCCGGGGCACACGAAGCGCCCGCCCAGGTCGACCTTTTCCGCGCCTTCTGCCAGGGTGAAGATCTCTTCGTTGGTGCCCGCGGCGGCGAACACGCCGTCCTCCACTATGAACGCCTGTTTCGGTTCCGCTTCGCCCGTATATACTTCGGCGTTGTAAAATACCGTCTTCATGCTCCTCCTTAAGCGAACAGGTTGAATATGCCCGTCACGCCTATCATAACGTATACGGCCTTCTTTATGACCGCATCGTTCAGCTTCCTGGCCAGGAAATGCGCCAGCGTCACCCCCGCCAGTATCGCGGCGATACCCACGCCGATATAGGGCAGAAGCGCTTTAGTGAGTATGCCGCTAAGCAGCCTGTACACCGTGTTGTACACCCCGTTTATAAGGAAAAACGCCGCCGCGGTGCCCAGGTACTCCTTTGCGGAATCCGTCTTGTTGAGGAAATATATCACCATCAGCGGCCCGCCTATGCCGAAAAACGCGTCGCACAGCGCCGAGATAAGTATATACGCCGCCGTCTGCCAGGGACCCAGCGGCTTTTTCTCCCGGCGGCTGAAGCACAGATAATACACCGACAGCGCTATCAGGAACACGCCGAATATCCGCTTTATGAGCGTCTGGTCCACGTTCAGGGAAAAGCTGATCGCAAGGGAACACACCGCCATGTAAGGCAGTATGGGCACGAGCACCTTCTTCCAGCGGATCTCCTTTAAGTAGGTGAGCGTCATGTTCAGGTTCAGGGGCACCGACACGCACACCGACACCGCCGCCGCCGTGGGGATGGTCCAGTACAGGGGATAGGCCATCATCTGCACCGGCCCGCTGCCGAAACCCGCTATACCCTGCACGAGCCCCGCCAGCAGCGCCGCCAGCGAACACACGAGATACATGCGCTATCTGATAAAGTTGGTCCAGGCCCGGGGCTCCTCTTCCGGCAGCCCCGTTTCCTGCCTGCCCAGGCGGATACTCTGCATAAGGAACACCATGTTGCGGGCCAGCTGGCGGGCGACCAGGCGGCCCTCCGTGTCCGCCTCGGCTTCCCCGGGCGCGCCGCCGTGGATGTTGTTCCAGTAGCGGCTTGAAGCCACGGGCATGGACGAAAGGGTGAAAAACTTGTTGAGCTCGTCAAACGTGGCGGTGCAGCCGCTGCGCCTGGCGCACGCCACCGACGCGCCAACTTTCATCCGCTTGTCGAAGGAAGTGGAATAAAACAGCCTCTGCAGCGCGGAGATAAGGGTGCCGTTGGCGCTGCCGTAGTACACGGGCGAGGCGATCACCAGGCCGTCCGCCGCTTCGAATTTGGGCGCCAGCTCGTTGACTATGTCGTCTATTACGCACTTCCCCAGCTTTGAGCACCCGCCGCAGGCCAGGCAGCCGCGGACGGCGAACTTTCCGACAAGTATGTTTTCGTACTCCGCGCCGAGTTCTTCGAACACGCTCTCCATCTCCTTAAGCGCCAGCGCGGTGTTGCCGTTTGCCCTGGGGCTGCCGTTAAGCATGAGCACCCTTAATTTCCCGTTTTGATCCATTTATGCCGACCTCCCTGAAGCTTTGTCATTTTGGCTGTATTCTACAACCAAAGCGCTTTTACTGTCAAGGTTACAGAAGGCCGCCTTTGTAAGGAAGGATTTCCTGCATATTTATTGACTTTAGGCAGGATTTCAAGTATAATTTTTCCAAAGACACTGTTTTTTCGGCACACATGCTTATTCTTGGGAGGTGCACCGATGAAGATAACCCAAAGCGTAAAAAACGAGCGCAGGCTCACCCTCGCCCTGGAAGGCCGGCTGGATTCCGACACCGCGCCCCAGCTGGAGGAACAGCTCTCTTCGGCGCTGGAAGGCGTGACCATACTGGAACTGGACTTTGAAAAGCTGGAGTACATCTCGTCCGCCGGCTTAAGGCTGCTTCTGGCCACCCAGAAGCGCATGAACGAGCAGGGCAGCATGGTCATCAAAAACGTGAGCAAGGGCATAATGGAGATACTGGAGATCACCGGTTTCAACGGCATCCTTACGTTTGAATGAGAACTTTATTCAATAAAATCAAGATAGGCGGCCTGCAGCAGAAGATATTCAGTCTTGTGCTCATAACCGTGCTCGTGCTCGTGGGCACGTTCGCGGGTGTGTCCGCCTACCAGCAGCACGAATTAAAACAGGTGGTGCAGAGGGCGAATCTGGAGCAGCAGGCGGCCATTAAAGCCATCTCTCAGCAGACCATGGCGGATACGCTTGACGCCCTGATCTCCCGCACCACCGCGCTGCAGGCGTACATAGCCGACGAGCTGTTCGCGGACGTGCGGGCGGACGTACTTACCCTGCAGGCCTTCGCCTCCCAGCTGTTCATACATGAAGACAGCTTTGCCCCCGAGACTGTGGCGCCGCCTTCTCACGAAAACGAAGGCGTGGCCTCCGCCCAGCTGGTAAGCGAGGAAGGCGCCGACCCGGCGTCCTCTCCCCTGCTGGGCACCGTGGCCCACATGAAGGAGATCATGCTGGCCATGTACGGAAACTCGGACAGGATGAGCAGCGTGTTCGTGGGCACGGCGGACGGGCACATGGTGCTGGTCAACGACCGCCCCGGCGTGTTCATTTCCGAAGACGGCTCGGCAAAGCCGCTGGACGTGCGCGAAAGGCCCTGGTACAGGCAGGCGGCGGAAACGGGGCAGCTCATATTCACGGGCGTGGAGACCGACGCCTACACCGACAACCCCATGCTGGAGTGCGCCGCCCCGGTGTACCGCGACGGGGAACTGGCGGCCGTGGTCGCCGCGGACATATACCTGACCTCCATAAGCGATTACGTTAAAAGCACCGCCTCCGACGGCGGCTTCCTGTGCGTGATAAACCATGAGGGAAAGGTGCTGTTCTCCCCGGTGGAAGAGGGCGTGTTCCGCGCGGAACGGTCCGATCTGGCCGAAGATTTAAGGCTGAACGAAAACGCCCGGCTGGCCGCTTTCATAACCCGGGCGCTTCGGGAAAGGACCTCCATGGAGCTGATGACCATCTCCGGCAGGGAATACTACCTGTCCGGAGCGCCCCTGGACACCCTGGGCTGGACGGTGATCTCCGTGGTGGAAAAAGAACAGACGGAGCAGCCCACCCTGGCGCTGCTCGAGCAGTACGAAGCAATCAACCGGACCGCCACCGAGTCTTATGAAAAGGGCGCCGCCAGAACTTTCCGCATGTTCGTGATACTTACCCTGGCGGTGCTGGTGCTGGCCGTGATCAGCGGGCTGATACTGGCGTCAAGGGTGGTAAAGCCCCTGGAAAAGATGACCGTGCGCATCAATTCCATAAACAGCGACGACCCCGTGTTCCGCATGGACGACGCCTACCGCACCGGCGACGAGATAGAGATACTGGCGGAATCCTTTGCGGACATATCCGCCAAATCCCAGGAATACATTCAGCAGCTCACCCGGATAACCGCCGAAAAGGAGCGCATAGGCGCCGAGCTGGCGCTGGCCACCCGCATACAGGCGGACATGCTGCCCAACATCTTCCCGCCCTTCCCGGACCGGCCGGAGTTCGACCTGTACGCCAGCATGGACCCCGCAAGGGAAGTGGGCGGCGACTTCTACGACTATTTCCTGGTGGACGACGACCACCTGTGCCTGGTGATGGCGGATGTGTCCGGCAAGGGCGTGCCCGCGGCGCTGTTCATGATGGCTTCCAAGATAATCCTTGCCAACAACGCCATGATTAAAAAGTCCCCTGCCCAGATACTCAATGACACCAACGAAGCCATCTGCTCCCACAACCGGGAGGAGATGTTCG
>JAGCIC010000163.1 GCA_017648805.1 Clostridia bacterium | reverse complement strand
CTCTCCACGCCCCTCGTGAGCGGCGATGTGGTGGAGATCGTCACCTCCTCCGCCTCCAAGGGCCCGTCGCTGGACTGGCTCAACTTCGTGGTGACCGCCGAGGCCAAGAGCAAGATCCGCGCCGCGCTCAAAAAGGCCTCCCGGGACGAGAACCTCGCCCGCGGCCGCGACATGATCGAGCAGGAGCTGAAGCGGCGGGAATACACCTTCCCCCAGCTGTTCACGCCCGCGTTTCTGGAAGTGCTGTACAGGCGCTATTCTCTGCAGAACCTGGATGATCTGTACGTCACGGTGGGTTTCGGCGGCCTAAGTTGCGCGCAGGTGATCAACCGTCTGGCGGACGAGTACCGCAAGACCGTGCACCAGGAGGCACCCAAACCCCCGGAGCCCCCGTCGGAGCTGGGCGAAAAGCAGTCCGGCGGAGGCGGCGAACAGGGCGTGGAGGTGGACGGAGATCCCAGTATGCTGGTCAAGTTCGCCCGCTGCTGCAATCCCCTGCCCGGGGACCGCATCGTGGGCTACGTCACAAAAGGGCGCGGCGTTTCCATCCACCGGGCGGACTGCGTGAACATGCTGGACGAGAGCATCGATCCGGGGCGCATGGTGCGCGTGAACTGGACGGGGCAGAGCGCCGGCGCCTACGAAGCGGAGATCCAGGTGCGGGGCTACGACCGCACGGGCCTGCTGGGGGATCTGAGCATACTGTTCGCGGGCATGAACGTGCCGCTGCTCAAGGTGTTCGCCGTCAGGCAGAAAAACGGCACGACCCAGATCAACCTGACCATATCCATCAAGGATACCCAGCAGCTGGACAAGGTGATCCGCCAGCTGCAGAAGAGGAACGACATCATCGAAGTATTCCGCACGGGAATGTAAAAGGAGCTTTTTATGCGCGCAGTGGTGCAGCGCGTCTCCTGGGCGTCGGTGGACGCCGAGGGAGAGCGCACGGGAGAGATCGGCAAGGGCTTCATGGTGCTTCTGGGCGTCATGGAGGGCGATACGGACGCGGACCTGGACTATATCGTAAAGAAGATATCGGGCCTGAGGATATTCGAAGACGAACAGGAAAAGATGAACCTGTCCGTGGGCGACGTGGGCGGCAGCATCCTGCTGGTGAGCCAGTTCACGCTGGCTGGCGACGCGCGCCACGGAAACCGTCCCTCCTTTTCCCACGCCGCCAGGCCGGAGACCGCCGAGCCCATGTGCGAAAAAGCCGCGTCCCTGCTGCGGGGCATGGGCCTGAAGGTGGAAACGGGACGCTTCCGCACCCACATGGAAGTACGGCTTTTGAACGACGGCCCCGTGACGATACTTCTGGACAGCCGGAGGGAATTCTGATGCTTCTGAGCGTAAAGGCGCTGGGCCCGCTGGAAACCAACTGCTATATCGTGAACGGCGCGCTTCTGATCGACCCGGGCGACGATGTGCCGGGCCTGGACGCTTTTATCCGGGAAAACGGCGCGCACATCGAATACGCCCTAATCACCCACGGCCACTACGACCATATGCTGGGCGCAGCGCATATGCAGCAGGCATACGGCGCGCGCCTGCTGATCTCCCGCGGGGACGAACAGGCGCTGTTTTCCCCCGAAGCCGCCCTCGTCCCCTCCGAAACCGAGACCACGTTTACGCCCTGTCATGCGGACGCTTACCTGGAGGAAGGCCCCCTTTATCTGGCGGGCGTCAAATTTACCGTGATCCCCACGCCCGGGCACACCCCCGGCGGCATATGCCTGTACAGTGAAGCGGAAAAGACGCTTTTCTCCGGCGACACGCTGTTCCGTTACGGCTTTGGCCGCACGGACATGCCGGGCGGCGACATGCACCTGCTGGTGGAATCGCTCAGAACGCTTCTGCGCCTTCCGGATGATACCCGTGTGTGGCCAGGCCATGGCGAAGGCGGACTCATGGGCGACATCCGGAGGAGCTATTACCGATGACGCGCGTTCAGCTCACCACAAACGAAAACTGGCTGTACCCCGAACTGTGTGACGAGGTTCGCCTGTTCCTGGGGGACGTACCCATCTCTGAGACCGAGGGAGACGTGCATATTTTCCATACCCACGCGGACGGAGGCGAATGCTGGGAGGAGACCGCGTCCGACGGCGAAAAAACCGTCCTGCGCCGCGTGCCCGCCTGCCGCGGGGGTCTTGCGGAAAAGCGCACGCTCAAGCGCGCCGCCAAGACCGCGCTGTTCCTGCTTTTGCGGGAAAAGCTGCAGTCGTCCCCGCCCTGGGGCTCGCTCACCGGCATACGCCCCACGCGCCTGAGGTCTGAGGCGCTGGAGGACGGCCAAACTCTTGCGGAAGCGGAAGAGCGCATGAAAAACGAGT
>JAGCIC010000162.1 GCA_017648805.1 Clostridia bacterium | reverse complement strand
ATACAGAGCGTGACCGAGTACCCATCCAGCTTCCACCAGCACATGGCGTTCGCCCCGGTCTTTACGCCAAAGCCGTACGTGCCGCCCGCATGATGTATCAGCGTATACCAGGGCATCACCCTTTCGGGCACCACGCCCCGCCATTCCAGGTCGCCGTATCCCCTCTCCCAGGCGTCGGAATACACTTTGGCTTCCTTTGGCACGGGAAAGTCCCACGTCAGGAAAACGCGCTTTACGGGCGTTTCGCCCGCGGTCAGCTTGACTTCCGGTCCGTATTCTCCCAATGACAGCGCGAGACAAACGTCCTTATACGCGCTTTGCCCGTTTTTCATACTCAGCTTCACGCGCCCGCTTGCCGTCTCAAGCAGTACCGACGGACAGCTTTCCGGTAAAATATCCATGCTCTCGCCCTTTCCGGTGTTTTTTCGCTCCTTACGGTTAAATGATACAGTTTTCCCCCGCCCGTGTCAACATCACGCGGTTTTTTCCACATAAAACCATACCCGCACCGCCGTGAGAGACCGTTTCGCCAAAGCTCTTGCGCGATTCCCAGTTTTAGTATACAATTTCCGTTAAGAGAAAACACTTTTCCCCACTTTTGTTTTCAGGAGGGCAAGTATGCTCAGGACAGACGAGATCAACATCCGCGACCCTTTCGTGCTGCTCGACAGCGGCACATACTATCTGTACGGCACCCGCGGCGCCACCTGCTGGGGACCCGCCAACGGCTTTGACGTGTATACGAGCGCAGACCTGGAAAACTGGGAAGGTCCCTTCGTGTGCTTCGAGAACGACGGCAGTTTCTGGGCGGACCGCAACTACTGGGCGCCCGAGGTGCATGTCCGACAAGGCGCGTTTTTCATGTTCGCCAGCTTCAAAAACGAGACCCGCTGCCGTGGCACGGCGATACTTAAGGCGTCCACCCCCCTGGGTCCCTTCGTGCCCTGGTCGGACGGCCCCGTCACGCCCGCGGACTGGGAATGCCTGGACGGCACGTTCTACGCAGATAAGGCCGGAAAGCCGTACATGGTGTTCTGCCACGAGTGGGTGCAGATAGGCGACGGCGAAGTGCGCGCCATGCCGCTTAAAAACGACCTGTCCGCTCCTGACGGAGAGCCCCGGCTGCTGTTCAACGCCTCCCAGGCCGCCTGGGCACGTCAGGTGCACCATTCCTCCGGCATGGACGGCTACGTCACCGACGGTCCGTTCATGTGGAGAGACAGGAAAGGCAGGCTGCTGTGCCTGTGGTCCTCGCTCTCCCAAAGCGGTTACACCCAGGGACTGGCCGTCTCGGACAACGGTGAGATAGACGGCAAATTCACCCAGCTGGAGCCTCTGTTCACCGCAGACGGCGGCCACGGCATGCTGTTTGTCACCGCCTGCGGCAAAACGCTGCTCACCCTGCATTCCCCCAACGCGCACCTTCAGGAGCGTCCGCGCTTCCTTTCCGTTCCGGATTTTCTGTAATTCCGTTACATTGACAAAAATACTGTTTGATAGTATACTTATATAGTCTTATTTCGCGCCTGTACAGGCATGGGCGCGATCGAGCAAAATCAAATAGGAGGTTTCTTTTGATGAAGAAATTCATGACCTACCTGCTGCTGGCAGCCATGCTGCTGTGCTCAGTGGCCATTCCCGCCCTGGCCGAAGACAAGGCCGAAGGCTGGAACAACGTGAACGCCGAAGGTTACGTGTTCCCCGACTACAGCGGCGAAACACTGTCCTTCATGTGGTGGGGCTCCAACACCCGCGCCGAGATCACCGAAAAGGTCGTTCATCTGTGGGAAGAGCACACCGGCGCCAAGGTCGAGTTCGAGTGGTATGACGGCGGCACCTACTGGACCCAGTTCCAGGCCAAGATGGAAGCCGGCACCCTGCCCGACGTGTTCCAGATGGGCAATAACTGGCTGACCTACTACAAGACCATCCAGCCCCTTAACGAGTTCATCGAGGACGGCACCATCGACACCACCGCCATCGGTCCCGCGATGATCGCCACCACCGTGAACCAGGCCAACGGCGACGTGACCGGTATTTCCAATGGCACCAATGCCCGGTGCTTCGCCTATAACCCCGCCATCTTCGACGAAGCGGGCGTGCCTTATCCCACCGATACCTGGACCTGGGAAGAATT
>JAGCIC010000161.1 GCA_017648805.1 Clostridia bacterium | reverse complement strand
CCGCGTACAGCGCCTTGCCGCTTCTGACTATATGGTCCAGCGCGCCCATTGTCTCCTCGATGGGCGTGTCCGGGTCGGGGCGGTGGTGGTAGAATATGTCCACATAGTCCAGATGCATGCGCTTTAGGGACTGGTCCAGGGACGCGATCAGGTACTTGCGGCTGCCGTGGTCGCCGTAGGGGCCCGGCCACATGTCGTAGCCCGCCTTGGTAGAGATGATCAGTTCGTCGCGGTGGGTGTGCCAGTCCCTGTCCATGTGGATGCCGAAATTGCGCTCGGCTTCCCCGTAGGGCGGGCCGTAGTTGTTGGCCAGGTCGAAGTGGGTGATGCCGCTGTCGAAAGCCGCGCGCAGCACGCTCTGCTGCTGTCCGAAGGGAGTGATGTCCCCGAAGTTGTGCCACAGCCCCAGGGAGATGGCGGGCAGAAGGATGCCGCTAAAGCCGCAGCGGCGGTATACCATGTTCTCGTAGCGGTGTTCGTCCGGTATGTAAGCCATATGCGCCTCCTTATTCGTTTTGCTTATGATGGATCTAAAAAAGCCGCGGCGGCCGCGTTAAACGCGGCCCGGGCGGCTATTTCTTTTTAAAGATGTCGTTCAGCGCCTGAACCAGTTCGGGCATGGGATTAAAACGGATAAGCACATGCCTGCCCTCCCGCTTAAGCACTATCGCCTGCCGGGGGTAGGGGCTGTATTTGTAGGAATAATTTTTTCGCTTTTTTACGGCGTACTTGCTTTCCGCTTTGGCTTCGTCCCCGAAAAACAGTATCTCCCGGGTCAGAAGCGCCTCCTCCAGCCGGGGCTTTATGAAGAACACCCGGTAGAACGACAGCTTCTGCCCATCCAGCTCGTAAATGCAGTTCAGGCAGTATTTCCTCAGGATGTACACGAACGCCGCCACCGCCGCCAGCCACAGCACAACGCTGCCCAGCATGTTGCCGATCCAGCCCTTTGATATGGCCCAGCGCCCCAGCGCGTCAAGCCCGTACAGCCCCGCCACGCTGAGGATTATGATAACTATCGCGGTCCTGGGCTTAAGTACGCCCTTGGAAGACTGGGTCATTCCTGCGTCTCCCCGGTCTCGGCAGGTTTAAGCAGGTTATAGAACTCGTCCAGCACGTAAAGGGAAGTCTCCGGGTTGGCGCTGGAGACCAGCATGCCCGCGTACATGCCCCGGTTGTCGAAGGAATTCATCTGTATCGCCCCGCCCAGGCTCTCCATACTCACCGCGTAGGCGTGCACGGGCCGGTCCGCGTTGTCCTCGGTCTCCTCCACTCCCTCGGGCAGAGGCTCCTTCTCCCACATTATCTCCGCTTCCGGGTGGTTTTTCACGAACTGCTCAAAGTACTCCAGCTCCTCCAGAGGCCTCAGATTGCCGCCCAGGAGCAGGGACCTGGTCATGCCTTCCGTCTGCAGGAAGAAGTCGTTGCTGCCCGCCGACAGCTGCAGTATGTAAAGCTGGTAATAGTTGTAGGCGTCCTGGCTGTTCATGTCGCCTTCGAACATGACGGACGTGAACTTGACCGCCTTTAACTCCGGGTCGGCCTCCCGGCCGAACTTGAGCAGCGCGTCGCTCACGCCGTTTAACTGCTCGGTGTTGGAATACGAGCGCACTATGGCGAAATTCACGGAATACTTGTCCGCGGGCTCGCGGTTGGTGACCATGGTAAAGAACATGCTGGCCAGCGCCACCGCCACCAGCGCGCCGATTATATAGGCTTTGCCGGAATAGCCCCAGTGGTCCTTCAATTTCTGCTTGGTGATTCGTGTGTCGGGCATACTGTACTCCTTATTCGGTCGGTAGCTTATAAGTTCGATCGGCCGGCTGTTTCCCCGGGCGTCAGTTCATTTCCTCTATATGCCTGATGTACTCAAGGCTCTTGAGCGCTTCGATTATCTCTTTGTGGGTCTTGTACTTTTTGAGCTCGCTGCTGACTATGGTGAGCGCCACGGTGTACACGCTTATGCCGGAGTTCACGTAGGCGGGGTTAAGCTCGATCTCGTCTATGCGGATGCCCAGCTCCCTCACCGTGGCCACGAAGGACGGCAGGCTTGTGGCGCTGTTGAGCTCCGCCTGCACCTCAAAGTGGTTGCAGCGGTTTTTAAGGTACTCTTCCAGGGTGGGCATCACGGAAATGGTCAGGTACAGCCCCGCCAGCGCCATCGCAGCCACCAGGTAGTAGCCCGCGCCGATTATGAGCCCTATCACGCCGCACGCCCACAGGGTGGCGGAAGTGGTCAGGCCCTTTATCTGGTTTTTCGCGCTGAAGAATATGCTGTTCACCGCCACCGACGACACCGCGATTATGGACGCGGCGGACAGTATGTATATGCTCGCGCCGAACCTGTCGTGCAGGTAAAGCTCCAGCATCATTACTATGTCGGTGGAGAGCGTCACCACCATAAATGTGCGCAGGCCCGCGCTGTGGCGCTTGGAGGCCCTTTCCCAGCCCACCAGGCCGCCCACCAGTATCGCCAGCACTATCTTAAGGGATACGTTCAGAATGTCGTCCATGTTATCCTCCGGGACAATCGGTGTCTACCGCCTCATCCGCTTGCCCGTGCGCCTTTCACGGGTGACGGCGGCGTAATATTCCTCCGCGGCGCCGGTAAACGCTTCCTCGTTCTCGTTGACCGGCTTCTCGGGCAGGGTCTGCTGTATAAGCTGGATGCGCTCGATCAGCTTCTGGGTCTCGGTCTTCCTGGTGCCGTCGGGCATAAGCTCGTCCACGGGCGCCAGGTCCTCTATCTTATCCGAATACGAGCCGGACAGGCTCAGCGCGGCCTTGGCGGAAGCGGGGCCGATAAGTTCGTACAGCACGCTGGAGGAGAGTATTATCGTCTCCAGCATGGGTCCGCCGTTGGCGCCCAGGGTCCTGGCGCCCAGCGCCGCAAGGCCTATCGCCACCCCCGCCTGGGGTATCAGCGCCATGCCCAGGAAATCCCTGACCTTTTTGGCTTTACCCGCGGCCCTGCAGCCCAGGTACGCGCCCGTGTACTTGCCCAGTATCCTGACGATAAAGTAAAGCACGCCTATCACCAGCAGGGAAGTGCCGCCCATGCCCTCCCCCGTGGACAAAAGCATGTTGAGGTCGAAGTTCATGCCGCTGCGCACGAAGAACAGCAGCAGCAGCGGCGGCGACCAGTAGTTGAGCTGTTTGAACAGCTTGTCGTCGTCGGTGATGTTTATGTACACCGTGGACATGGACATGCAGCCCAGAAGCGGGCTTATGTCGAACAGCGCGCAGATGCCGCAGAAGGCGAACAGCAGCGCTATCGCGATTATCAGGCGGTTGTCGGTGGAGCGCTTTTTGAGTATGGCGGACAACAGCGCGCCGAACGCGCCGCCCAGCACCAGCGCCGCCAGGTTGGTGCCTATGGGCAAAAGGATGTTGTTAACGTCCACCCGCCCGCCGCTTAAGCTGCTCACGGCTACGGAGATGGCGATTGAGTACGCCATCAGGCTCACCACGTCGTCCAGCGCCACCACCTGCAGCAGGGTGTTCACGAAATCGCCCTTCGCGCCCGTCTGGCGTATGGTCATCATGGTGGAGGCGGGCGCCGTGGCGCTGGCGAGCGCCGCCAGCACTATGGAAAACGCCAGCGACAGTCCCAGCACCAGGTACGTGAGCACGAACACCAGCAGGCTGGGAAGCAGCGCCTCGGTGAGGGTGATGAATATCACCTTGGCTCCGTTCTGCTTAAGCGCCGAAAAGCGGAAGAACTGGCCCGTGGAGAACGCTATGAAGCTTAACGCCACATCTGACAGGAAGGCGGTGCCCTCCACTATATCCCTGTTTATCAGCTTTAACCCGCAGGGACCGATGGCGATGCCCGCCAGTATGTATGCGGTCACATCCGGCAAGGACAGCTTTTTGGTGACCCGGGTAAACAGAAACCCGCTGGTCAGCATTATTGCCACGGAGATTATCACCGAGGCGATGGGCGAATACTCTTGCAGGCCGGGCATAAGAGTCTGCCGCGAAAACCGCGGAAAAACCTTTCCTTTTCTTGTTCCCTACATTATACACCCGCGTTAAGGCAATGTCAAAGGGGTCCGCCCCGGCTTTCAAAGCCCCTGGATTTGTCCGGGCGGATATGGTATAATCCTCCCGTCGGGACATGACGGTCCTATTATACGGGAGATACATCCATGAAACACAAGCTCATCGTTTTTATCGCCGTCATATGCCTGTTCGGCTTTGTTCCGGCAGAGTCAGACGCGCTGCCGGATTACTTTACTGCCCGGGACCGGTTCTCCATGGAGTCGGCCCGGAATGCCGCCGTCCCCGAAGGCCTGACCGAGCGCGAGGAAATGATCTACCGTGCGGGCTTCGCCGGCGGTCACTACGACGCACTGAACCCGGAGTATATAGAGGGCCTGTTCGTGCTGAACACCAAAACCAAAAAATTCCACCTTTCCAACTGCATGCAGACCCTCCTCATAAACACCGAGAACCGGGAGCACAGCACCCTTTCTGCGGAAGAACTTGCCAGGCAGAAATACAAGCCCTGCGGCGCCTGCAACCCGGACCGCAAAAACCGCTAAGCCCGTACTCCGCCGTTTCCGTGTCCGGACGCACTTGACACTGGCGGAGCTTAATTGCTATTATTTCATACAACGTACATTGTTTGCGGGGGCCTGATCATGCTTAACAGAACGCACCTGGCAGTGGGAATGGCCGCGTCGCTGGCGGCGTCATTCTTTATACTGCAGCCGCAGAGCCTGAGCGACGTGATCGTGTCCGTCGCGGGCGGCGCGGTGGGCGGCGTGTTCGCGGACGTGGACACCGTCAGCCACGACAAAAAGCACGACGCCCTGATCGGCCAGATGCTGGGCGCGCTGGCGCTGTTTGCCGCCGCCGTTCTGGACCTGTATCTTAAACTCGGCGTGTGCGAGTTCGTGACCGGCCCCAACCGCTCGGTGTCCCTCGCCGCCGCGGTCGGGATAGTGTTTCTGTACCTGTTCGGCTGTCTGTCCCCCCACCGCACCTTCACTCACTCGATAATCGCCATGGCGCTGTTTTCGGGCTGTTTCGCCCTGATCTACACTCGCCTGGGCTTCGCGGTGCTGGCGGGCTACGTTTCCCACCTGGCGCTGGACCTGCTGACCAAAAAGGAAGTACACCTGTTTTATCCCATAAAGACAGGCGTGTGCCTCAGGCTTTTCTACTCCGGCAGGACCGCCGACAAATTTCTCATGCGCCTGGGCTTCGCCGCCGCCCTAGGCCTTGCGGCGTACAGGCTGTATCCGTATATCATTCACTGATCGACCGGGCAGAAAACTGAACAGACCGGAAACGCGGCCTTTTTTCCGGTTTTTTGTTTATGCAGTCAGCGGCTGTAAACGAAACGAAATGTCAGAGAAACCCCCTGTAGAGTAACACAATTGGGGTACAAATTGGGGTACAAATTGGGGTACAAAACCGACTCGTACTCCCTGCGGCTGGGGCGGAAGCGGGAAAAAACGCGCGAACAGCGCGTTATACGCGCAAAAACAGGCAAAAAAACAGGGCGGAGCGTTAAAATCCGTCCTGTTTTTACGTGCGGCTGACGAGACTTGAACTCGTACTCCTTGCGGAACACGCCCCTCAAACGTGCGCGTATGCCGATTCCGCCACAGCCGCATGAACATTACTATTATAGTCGTCCGGACAGTCTTTGTCAATAAGGAACGCACGGGGAAGTTTTAATTTTTGGAAAAGGGACATCTGTTTGCCGCAGAACGTCCGGCGCGGGAAAGGTGAACGGTCCGCAGCGGCGGTGAACGGCAGCCCGGCGGACGTCATGGACCTGAGAGACCGGCAGGTCGTGCCGCGGGCGGCAAACCGTACGCTCAGCGGCGCATAAGCGAAGCGGATTTACAGGCCGCGGCGTGATATCTTTGATCTGCGGCGTTAAAAGACAGCGAAACGGCGGCCTCAGGGCCGCCGTTTATGAAGTTTACGGCTAATTTTCGATGTATTCTATGCTCGCGCCCAGGTGGCGGAGCTTTTCGT
>JAGCIC010000160.1 GCA_017648805.1 Clostridia bacterium | reverse complement strand
GCCCCGACGTGACCATGAAGGTCCAGTTCACCGGTTCCTGGTATGACGAGGCCGAGGAAGCCAACGCCGCCAAGGCTCTGATCGCCGCCGGCTGCGACCTGATCTCCCAGCATGCCGACTCCATGGGCGCTCCCTCCGTGTGCGAAGCCGCCAACATCCCCAACATCTCCTACAACGGCTCCACCGTGGAAGCCTGCCCCAACACCTTCATCGTCGCCAGCCGCATCGACTGGGCTCCCTACTTCGCTTACATCTGCGCGAAGGTCGCTGCCGGTGAAGCCATCGACACCGACTGGACCGGCACCATCGCTACCGGCTCCGTCAAACTGACCGACGTCAACACCGCCGCCGCCGCTGAGGGCACCGTGGAAGCCATCGAAGCCGCCAAGGCCGCTATGGAAGACGGCAGCCTGAAGGTGTTCGCCACCGATACCTTCACCGTTAACGGCGAAGCCCTGACCAGCTACCTGGCCGACGTTGACACCGACGACGCCTTCACTCCCGACACCGACGTAATCATCGACGGCGAGTTCTCCGAGAGCTCCTTCCGTTCCGCTCCTTACTTCGACGTCACCATCGACGGCATCGAACTGCTCAACACCGCGTTCTAAATCCTGAACGCTTCGCATGAAGGGGGAAACCAGTTTCCCCCTTCATTGCGTATCTTGATGAGTGTCCGGCGGTCAGCGGTCAAGCCGTGTTCAATGCGGATGACACCGACCCCTGACCATCGGCCACTTGACCACTAAACGCTCCCATCGGAGGTATTTATGCAGCCTGTACTCGAGCTTAAGCACATCACCAAGCGCTTCGGAAAAGACGTGCTGGCAAACGACGACGTGTCCCTTGAGGTCTATCCCGGCGAAGTGCTGGCCATTCTGGGCGAAAACGGCTGCGGCAAGACCACGCTCATGAACATGGTGTCGGGCATCTACTATCCCGACGCGGGCCATATCTGCATAAACGGTCAGGAAGCGCTGATCCGCTCCCCTCGCGACGCGTACCGTTACAACATCGGCATGATCCATCAGCATTTCAAGCTGGTGGACGTGTTTTCCGCCGCCGAGAACATCGCCCTGGGCCTTGACAATACCAGCGGCAGCCTTAAGCAGGTAACGGAAAAGGTCAGCGAGATCTCGGCCAAATACGGCTTTAATATAGACCCCAATAAAAAGATATACGACATGTCCGTGTCCGAGAAGCAGACCGTTGAGATAATCAAGGTGCTGTTCAGGGGCGCGCAGATACTGATACTTGACGAGCCAACCGCGGTGCTCACCCTGTCGGAGATAAGGCGCCTGTTCGAGATACTGCGCAACATGGTGGCCGACGGCAAGTCCGTGATCATCATCACCCACAAATTAAACGAGGTTATGGAAGTATCCGACCGGGTGGCCGTAATGCGCAAGGGCAAGCACATCGCCACCGTGAACACCAAAGAGACCACCGAAAGCGAACTGACCGACATGATGGTGGGCCGCAAGGTGGACCTTAACATCGCCCGCACCCTGCCCGTGGACCCCCGTCCCCGCATAGAGGTCAAAAACCTGTCCCTCAAAGACGAAGAGGGCGGCTGGGCGCTCAGGGACGTGAACTTTACCGCCTGCGGCGGCGAGATACTGGGCATAGCAGGCATAGCGGGCAGCGGGCAAAGGCAGCTGCTGGAGGCCATCGCGGGGCTGAACAGGCCCGAAAGCGGCGAAATAATCTTCACCCACCCCAAGAAAAACAAGCCCGTGACCCTGTTCCACAAAAAGCTGCCCCAGATAAGGCGGCTGGCCGCTGAAAACAAGCTGCACTACCCGGACGGCAGGCGGGTGAACCTGAGCGGCGTGAACGACAAGCAGCTGCGCGCGCTGATAGCCGAAGAAAAGCTGCTGTTCGACGACGACGAGATAATGTCCTTAAGGGACAAGACCCCGCTGGAGATCAGGGAACTGGGCGTCAAGCTCTCCTTCGTGCCCGAGGACCGGCTGGGCATGGGCCTGGTGGGCGACATGGGCATCAGCGACAACATGATGCTCAGGAGCTACCGCAAGGGCAAGAGCATGTTCCTGAACTTCAAAAAGCCCAGGGCGCTGGGCGAGGAGATCATAAAGGAGCTGGAGGTCGTGACCCCCTCCGTCAAAACTCCCGTCAGGCGCTTAAGCGGCGGCAACCTGCAGAAGGTGCTGGTGGGCAGGGAGATATCCTCATCCCCCAAGGTGCTCATGGCGGCGTACCCCGTGAGGGGACTGGACATCAACTCCTCCTACACCATATACAACCTGCTGGCCAAGCAGAAGTCCCTGGGCACGGCGGTCATATACGTGGGCGAGGACCTGGATGTGCTTATGGAACTGTGCGACCGCATAGTGGTTATGAATTCCGGACGCTTAAGCGAGCCGCTGGACGCGCGCAGCGTCAAAAAAGAAGAACTGGGCAGGCTCATGACCGTATCTCACAGGGAGGGAGAATAAACGATGCAGACGAACCGGGTAAAGGCTCCTTTGGTACACTTAAGCCGGCGGGACGTGCTGCCCATGTGGAGCAAGGCGCTGATCCGCCTGGCGGCGTTCATACTTGGCATGGCGGTTTGCGGCCTGGTGGCGCTGCTGCTGATCGAAAAACTGCGTCTTGATCCCTCCCGCCTGGGAGAGTTCTATTACAGCTTTATAAAAGGCTCCTTCTCCACCCTGGCCAGACGCTGGAAGTTCTTTAAGAACGTCGCGGTGCTTTTGTGCATCGCCCTGGCGCTGACCCCCGCCTTCCGCATGCGCTTCTGGAACACCGGCGCCGAGGGACAGACGCTCATAGGCGTGCTGGCGGCGGTGGCGGTCAACTTCTACCTGGGCGGCAAATACACCAGCGGCCGCGTAGTCTGGCCGGACTGGGCGCTTCTGGTGCTCATGTTCATCGCGGCGCTGATCGCTGGCGCGGTGTGGGGAGTGATCCCCGCGCTGTTCAAGGCCAAGTGGAACACCAACGAGACCCTGTTCACCCTTATGATGAACTATGTGGCCACCTTCTTCGTGAGCTACTGCCTTATAAAGTGGGTGCCCAGCGGCTCTTCCTCCCTGGGCAAGCTGAACAGCGGCAAGCTGCCCACCGTGTTCACGGGCCTGGGCAAGAGCCAGTATTCCGATTATCTGCTCATAATCATACTCGTGGGCGCGGTGACCGCGCTGGTGTACGTGTATCTCAACTACTCCAAGCACGGCTACGAGATCAGCGTGGTGGGCGAAAGCGAGCGCACCGCCCGCTACGTGGGCATAAACGTGAACAAGGTCATCGTGCGCACGATGCTTATGAGCGGCATGCTGTGCGGCCTGGCGGGCTGGATCATCGGCGCGGGTCTGGACAGGTCCGTCACCACCGAAAGCGTGGGCGGACAGGGCTTTACCGGCATAATGGTGTGCTGGCTGGCCAAGTTCGATCCCATCATGATGATTATCACCAGCGGGCTCATCATCTTCCTTAACCTGGGCGCGGACCAGATATCCACCACCTTCGACGTGTCCGGCGCTTTCCCCAACGTCATCATCGGCATAGTGCTGTTCTTCATAATCGGCAGCGAGTTCTTTATCAACTACAAGATCAACTTCCGCAAAAAGGAAGCCCCCGCTTTGGCGAAGTAAGCCTCCCCATCCCACTTACGAAAGGATACAGCGCATGAGTCCGTTTATTGACTTTTTAGTAGACTCCCTGGGCTTCGGAGCCACCTTCATGTACGGCTCCACCGGCGAGATAATCACCGAAAAGGCGGGACATCTTAACCTGGGCATCCCGGGCGTTATGTGCATGGGCGGCGCGGGCGGCTGCCTGGTGATAAACATGTGCGTGAAGGCGGGCTTTCCCCCCTTCCTGATCGTGATACTGGGCATACTGGGTTCCTTCCTGATGGGCGCGCTGATGGGGCTTATCTACTCCTTCCTCACCGTCACCCTGCGCGCCAACCAGAACGTGACGGGCCTGGCGCTCACCACCTTCGGCGTGGGCCTTATGAAAGTGCTCATGAGCGACAAAAAGCTGGTGCAGGCCAACACTTACCTGGTGAACCCCAAAAATTACTTCCGCTTTCCCTTCGCTTCCCACACAGACAGCCTGCACACACTGGGCGTCATGTTCTTTATCGCCGTGCTTATAGCGCTGGGCGCGGGCTGGCTGCTGTACCGTTCCCGCGTGGGTCTTAACCTCAGAAGCATAGGCGAAAACCCCGCAACCGCCGACGCGGCGGGCATCAACGTCATCCGCTACAAGTACCTGGCCACCTGCATGGGCAGCGGCATAAGCGCACTGGGCGGACTGTACTACATAATGGACTACATGTGCTCCCAGGAGGCGTACCTGAGCCTGGAAGCTTTCGGCTGGCTGTCCATCGCGCTGGTCATATTCGTGCTGTGGAAGCCCCACATCACCATCCCCGGCGCGTTCATATTCGGCATACTGTTCTCCTGCTCCAGCCACATCGCCAACCTGTCTTTCATAAAGGTGACCATGGCCGCCAAGCCCCTGCTCAAGATGCTGCCCTACGTGTTCACCATAGTGGTGCTCATCATCTCCTCCGTGCGCAACCGCAGGGAGAACCGTCCCCCCAAGTCGCTGGGAATCTCCTATTTCCGCGAGGAACGGTAGTTCCCTGTTCGTGAGAATTGGTGTATAATGGGAGAGGTACTGACCTCTCCCTTTTTTGCGAATCTTTCCCCGGCGCGAAAGGAGCCCTTATGCAGACCGAGCGGCTGATGATTGACCCCGTCACCGAAAGCGACAGGCAGGATTACTTTATCAACATTTCCCACGACAGGAAGGTGCTTGAGACCTTCGTGTGCCGCTACGCCGAAACTCCCGAAGAAGTGGATCTTACAAAGATAATCGGCAATCCCGACGTGTTTGCCATCCGTCTTAAACAGACGGGGCGGCTGATTGGGCTGATTCTCTTTTTCGGCGCAGAGGGCGGTTCCTGCGAGATCGGCTACGGCATAGGCTCAAGCTACTGGGGGCAGGGCTACACCACCGAAGCGGTAAGGCGCTTTCTCGAATATCTGTTTGAGGAAAGAGGCTTTACCGCCGTGCGCGCCTCCTTTTTTACCGGCAACACCGCTTCAAAACGGGTGATGGAGAAAAACGGCATGCGCTACTCGCATTTCGCTGAAAAGGAACTGGTCTACCTGGACATACCCCGGGATCTGACCTACTACTCCGTAACAAAGGAAGAATGGGAAACAAAATTATGAAAATTCTGGTTCTGAACGGCAGTCCCAAGCGGGACAAAAGCGACACCATGCATATCACACGCGCGTTCCTGGACGGCATGGGTGACGCGGGAGAGCAGGATATCCATGTCATACACACTGTGGACAGCCATATAGAGTACTGCACCGGCTGTTTCTCGTGCATGAGGAACGGCGGCGCCTGCGTCCACGACGACGACATGAAAGCCATACTGGAAGAGATACTTGCCTGCGACCTGCTCGTCTGGAGCTTCCCCCTGTACTGCTACGGCATGCCCGCCTCCCTGAAGGCGCTGCTGGACCGCACGCTGCCGCTGTCCTCCATGGCCATGCGCAAGGTGGGCGACCGCTACGAGCACGTGGAGCAGGCGGATTTTTCAAAGCTTAAGTACCTCATGATCTGCGGCTGCGGCTT
>JAGCIC010000159.1 GCA_017648805.1 Clostridia bacterium | reverse complement strand
GATCCACCAGCACGTTTCCCAGTGAGAACAGCGCCGTCAGCAGGTCCATGTTCTCGAAGGTGTACTCAAACTGGTCGTCAAAGTCGCACTCCCCCAGCTGGAAACGCTGCACGCTCTGGCGGGAGAGCAGCGCGTTGATCACGTCAGAGGTGTACACCCCCGTGCCGCCCAGCGTCAGGAAGCCCGGCAGGCAGTCGTCCATGAGGCAGGCGCACACATGCTCCAGCCGGTACTCGGTGACACCCCGGTGGCCGGGCTTGCTTTCCGGGGCCGCTATCACGCGGAACAGTCCGGCGTCCCTGCCGCCGTCCGGGAAGCTCACCAGCGCCCGGGGCTGCAGCAGGCTGCACGCCGGATCCATGGAAGGCAGCGTCACTTCCGCCTGGCTTATGTCGTTCAGCTTCAGTTCATAGCTGAGCTTCACAGCGTTCTGTATGAAGCCCGCCACCTTCAGCTGCTTGTCGTAGACTGTTATGTAGTCCATGCGGCCTCCTTAATACACGGGGCGCGCTAAGATCTCCACGTCAGCCTGCGCGCGGCTGCCCCCGCTCACGATGTTCAGCGTCACGGTGTTTGCGCCGGGCACCGCCTGCAGTTTTTCAGCCTTCGTTATGCCGGAGAGCAGGCTGGTGACCGTTTCGCCGCTCTGCTTGAACGCGTCCACCGGCGGCTCGGTGACTATGTGGGCCGTCCAGTCCTCGCCTACGCTCACCCCGTCCAAAACCCACTGCTTCCCGTTCAGGGTGACGGTGAGGCCGGTGATCGGGTAGGTGGACAGGTTCGTGACCGTCACGCTTATGTCCGCCGGCTTTTCGCCCCGCATGATCAGCGTGAAGTCCACGTCCGTCCCGCTCAGCTCGTTGACGCTGCCCCTTGTGGTGCAGATCGCCCGGTCGCGCGCGGCCGGCTGGCAGGTGAAGGTCACCGGGATCCCGCCTTCCATCCAGGTCTTGTCCGTGAAGGTGAGGCCGTCGTCCACCTGCGCCAGGTAGTACACGTCCGGGTCGTAGTCCAGTATCAGCTCCCGCCGCCCGACTTTGAGCCACGCGGAGACCCTCCTGAACAGTTCCCCGGCAGCGCTCACGCCGGGCAGGTCATTCAGCAGGTACAGCGCTCCGGAGAGCTTGAAGGGTTTCCTTCTGTCGCCCTCGAATATCACGCTGCTCTCGCTGCCGCTCACTTCGTACTCGTTCCTCTGGCTGGCGCCGCCCGCCAGGGGCGCAGCGTCCGGGATGAAGATCAGGCCGAAGTCCCGAAAGGTGTGCTTGCCGTTGAATATGAAGCCCAGGTCCTTGTAGTCGTACATGGCAGGCCCTCCTATTCAACTTTGATGAGATTGAACGCCCCGCGGATCAGCGTGTATATGTCGTCGTCCAGCCCCAGGCGGCAGAGATAGTAGTATTCCTTGGGATCCATTTCCGCCGTGTCCGACGGGTCCAGATTCACGGAGTACAGCCCTTCCTCCACCTGGGTGATGCCGCTGCCTATGGACAGACTGATCAGGTTGGCGGTCGCGTCCCCGTTCTCCTTCACCTTGAAGGTCAGGCTCTCCACTTCCCGCCCCTGGGCGTCGTCTATCCGGACAGAGAAGGCGAAGCTGTCGCCGCGTATGGCGTCTATCCTGTGTTCTACCATGTCCGCCTCCTATGTGTCGTTTCTGAAGTGGTGCACCGATTTAACGATGTACCCCGGCAGCTCCGCGTCGGAGCGGCCCCGGTTGTCGTTGTACCAGCAGGCCAGGTCGTACAGCCAGGTGATTATGGCGGGATCCGTAAGATCGCAGCCCGCCTTTTCGTACCAGTCGCACGCTCTGTCGAAGCACGCGTCCAGCACCGCCGTGGCGGCAGTATCTGTCGGGAGCACGCCCGCCCAGCGGTACAGCGCGGCCTTCTGGTCGTTAGAGAGGGTCATGTTATCAGTCCCCCCCGTTCAAGTTCTGCTGGGTCTTGTCGTACTTCGCTTTGCTTATCTTGAGCAGCGCGCCCATAAACGTGTCCACGGCCGCTATGGTGCCCACGATCTGCTCTATGTACGGGAAGGCCCAGAGCTGGCCCAGCGCCGCGTACAAAGCGCCCAGCGCAGGCAGCAGGATCTCCGCGATAAAGCGAAGGAAGTCATATGCTTTGTTGCTCATTATCATGTCTCAGGCCCTCCCTTACGGCTTGTAGCCGTCCTTTTTGACGGGCAGCTTCCTCACCTCGTCCATGAGGCGCTTGGCCGTGCCGTTGCCGCCCATGTCCTCGTAAGGCTTGTACAGGTATTTGTACAGGTTCTCAAACTCGCTGCGGGTGATGTAGCCCCGGTCTATGTATTTCATGCACAGGTTGATTATGCGGTCGTGCCCCAGGCCCAGAAGCATCCGGGTGCGCACGTCCTTCTTTTCCATGCGTTTGCTTATCAGCGACCACAGCCCCGTGGAGCCGAAAGCCGCGACTATGATAGTAATAACATTAGGCAGCCATTCCATGGGAAGCCCGCCTCCTTTTCCAAATATAGCCCGCCTTGAACACGCGCAGACGTGCGGGCCGCGCAGGGAGAATAAGTAAAAGCCTCGCGGAACATGTTCAGCCGTGCAGGCGGGCGCGCCGCCGGAGATGTCGAAAGCCGCGCCGGGGCTTATAGCCCCATTATTTCAGCCTTATCAAAATAGCGGGGCACGCCATAAGGCAGTGCCCCGCGTCAGCGTGGGATCCTGTTTATGCGGGGCGGCGGTGCCGCGTGTGCCCGTTTCTCAGGTTTCGCCTTCTGGATCTTCCGGTTCAGTTTGTTCCGCTGCTTCACCAGCAGCAGGATCCCCCTGGGAGTAAACAGTTCCCAGAAGTCCCCGGCGCTTATTCCCATATCAAGCGCCATATACAGCATGAGTGCCCAGGGTATGCCTGCGTCCCCGGGCTTTACGCGTTTGGGACTTCGTCCCCCGGTTCAGGCTTGGGCAGGCTCTCCTCTACGGCCTCGGCCAGTTTTTCGGCCACTTCGGGTATGTCGGTAAGCTGGAACTTGTCCGAAAACTCCTGCCAGCTGATCTGGGGCCTGGTCGCCTTCAGGGCGGCGAAATACACCGCCATAACGGCTCCGGTCTTCCCCTTGCTGAGGTCGATCAGTATGCGGGTCCAGGAGCAGTCCAGCTTCCCGTACTCTTCGTCGTAGACGTCCTCCGCGATCCTCATCGCGTTATTGTTGAACTTAAGCTCCAGCTCTTCGCCCTGCCATGTAAGCCTGAGCAGCTTCGGGCCTAAGTCTCTGGCATAATCCATACGTTCCTCCCCCTTCGTTCCTCCAGATTATTCTGTGCTCTTGAACGTGTCGGCTATGACCGCCTGCACGTTTGCCGTCTCCCGGTCCACCGTCGGCTGGCGCCAGGGATAGCGGCCCTTGCCGCTGGCCCGTCCGTACTCCAGGACGTTGGCTATCTTGTCAAAGGGCTGCCCGTTGCTGTCGTAACCGTCCGGGTGCACCTTCGTGTAGTAGCCGCTGCCCGCGTCGTACTTGACCGGGTCCACCTTGAAGCTGTTCTCCAGCTGGTGGCTGCTTCTGCCGGACACGTTCTGGCCCGCCAGGTGCTGCCGGAAAGCATCCCTGATCGTCTCGGCTCCCGCCTTGACGGCTTTCTTGCACTTGGCGTCCAGCCGGCCCGGGTCCGCTGCCTTCGCTGCCTGCTCCAGGGCCGCGTCAAGGCCCACTATCTTCATGGCCATGGCTTAGGCAGGATCCGCGAGGAATACGTCGCTGAACCAGCCGCTGGCTATGCTGGTGTCGGTTACCACGTTGGTGTCGCACACCGCGGCCAGGTTGCCATTGTTGAGCAGCGGCATGGCTACGGCTTCCAGCGTGGGAGTGTTGTACTCCACGTTGTCGCCTTCCTCAGTCCTCATGTCGCGGGTGATCTCGGCGCACTGGCACTTGTACACCCACCACAGCTCCTTGGTGCCGTCGTCATAGGTGGCGCAGAAGCCCAGGGCGATGTAAGGGATCACCTGCGCGCTGTTCACGTACTGCACCTTCTTGGTGGTGCTGGTGCGGCCCAGCACCTTGGCGAGCACGGCAGGATCCACGTTGTCGGTGTTCATGCTGATCTCGTAGCCGGTGATCTTCTTGGTCCACTTTACGCGCTTGTTGCTGGCGCTCAGCTGGCCTTCGTTGGTGGTGGGCGTGACGGTCACCTGGATGGCCTTGCCCAGGATCGCGGGAGTGCCGTATGCGGGCGCCGTGCTCGCGGTCTCGGCAGTAGTCATTTCAGCGTAGTAGACGTCTAATACGCCGGTAAATACTCCGTCCATATTGTTCTCCTTTACTGTAATTTATCAGGCGGCCTCCCCCGGGCGGGAGAGGCCGTTACGCTGCCCTCTTAGGCGCGGGTCGCCAGAGCGACGTAAGGAGACCTGGCGGTGCTTCCCTTGTAGGGAGTGATGGTGCTGCCCCAGTCGGGACGGCCGCCCAGGCGCCAGGAGAACTTGAACACGCTCTCGTCGTAGTCGAAGCGGATGTGCATGGAGACCTGACGGGTGATGCCCGCAGCCTTCTCCACGATCAGGTACTGGGTCATGTCGGCCAGGATGATGTCGCCCTTGGTGCCCAGCGCAGCGCACTGCTCTATGGGCTTCACGGGCATGCCGAACATCATGCCGTCGGCGTTGCCGTACTGGCCGGGCCAGGTGTAGATGTTGGTGCCGAAGGTGCCGCTGATCTCTTCGACCGCGCTGGAGCCGTTGGAGGCGATAAAGCCGTTGGGCAGCGCCAGCTTCATGAGCGCCATCTCCACGTCCTGGTTGATATACCACTTGGCGTTGGGACGGCACTGGGCGATCAGGCTGTTCCTCATCTTCAGGATGTTGTCGATGTTGATGGTGGCAGCCGCCTGGCCGCTTTCCTTGGCCACGGTCACAAGGCCGCCGCCCGCCAGGATGCCCAGAGGCACGTTGGAAGAGCCGGCGCCGTTGATGATCATGTCGTCCACCTTGAACGCGAACTCCTTGGCCACCAGGTCGTTGATCATGCTCTCGATAGCGGGAGCGTCCTCAAGCAGCTCCTCGGTCACGGGGACGTAGGCGGTCAGCTTTTCCACGTTGGTGGTGCGCTCGCCGATAGCGGCCTTCACCGCGGCGTACTGAGCGGCCTCAGCCTTCCAGTAGGCCAGGATGCCGCCGTGGCGGGAACCGGAAGAGGGATCCACGCGGCTGGTCTCGTTGATGTAGTTCTCGATCAGACGGTTGGAGGTGATGGTGACTTTGCGGGCCTGGGGATAAAGCACGCTCTCGGTCTTTACCAGGTCCAGCACGCCTTCGGCGTACTCCGGGGGTACCAGGTAGCCGCCGTCCGCGGAGGTGGTCTCGTTCTGGCCGGTGGCGGCGTCTTTGAACGCAGCCAGCCTTTCGTCGCGGGCGTAACCGCCGTTGATGGAGGCGTTCCTTACGGCCTGGGCGAACTCGCCGAAGGACTTGAAGCCGCTGGACTTCTTGCCCTGGGCGGACTGCGAGGGCTTGCCCTCGTTCTCCATGCGGTCCAGGTCCTGCTTGAGCAGGGCTTCACGGATCTGGAGGTCTTCGATCACGGTAGACTGCTTCTGCATGTCTTCCAGCTGGGTGGTCTTGTTGTTCGCCAGCTCGCCGCCCTTGATCACGGCGTTTTTGAGTTCGTTCTGCACGTCCTGCAGGTTCTGCTTGAGCTCGATGATGCTTGCCATAATTATCTCCTTTCTATGGCTTTACGTATTTATCGCAAAGCGCGGCGAGCTTCTGCCTCAGCGCTGTTGCTTCGGGGGTTTCTTCCGGTTCGGTCACCGGTTCGGGATCCTTGGCCGGGGCCAGCTTGTCCAAAAGCGCCCGGGCCATTTTTGCCTGGTTGTATACGGGGATGGCCCCGCTTGAAAGAGCGCTCACGCGCTCCATGGCCTGCTTGGCCTTCGCCCTTTCTCCCTCCTGGGCTTCCGGCTTTTCTATCAGGCCGTCGCAGAAGCCCAGCTCCATGGCGGTCAGGGCGTTCATCCATGTGCCCTCGTCTTCCATGAGCTTGGCGATGGTGTCACGGTCCAGCCCGGTCTTGAGCTCATAGGCGCTTATCAGGCCTTCCTTGATCTCGTCCAGCGTCTTGATGGCTTCCTTGAGGTCGCTCTTGTTTGCGCCCATCACGCAGGTCATAGGGTCGTGGATCATCAGGTAGGCCGTGGGCGCCATCAGCACCGTGGTGCCCGCCATCGCTATCACGCTGGCAGCGGATGCCGCCACCGCGTCTATCTTCACTGTCACGCTGCCTTCGCGCTCCAGGAGCATGGTGTAGATCTGGGAGGCCGCGAACACGTCCCCGCCCGGGGAATTGATATACAGGGTCAGGTCGCCCGGGTGGGCGTCCAGTTCCTGCTTGAAGGCCTTGGGGGTCACTTCGTCGCCCCACCATGTCTCGTTGTCTATGGGGCCCTCTATCCTGAGTTCGTTGCCGTTTTCGGCGTAGTTCCAG
>JAGCIC010000158.1 GCA_017648805.1 Clostridia bacterium | reverse complement strand
GCAGTTGGTGGTGCAGGAAGCGGCGGAGATGATGGTATCTTCAGCCGTGAGCACTTCGTTGTTTACGTTGTAAACGATGGTGGGCAGGTCGTTGCCGGCGGGGGCGGAGATGACGACCTTCTTGGCGCCGGCGTCGATGTGCGCCTGGGCCTTGGCCTTGGAGGTGTAGAAGCCGGTGCACTCCAGCACTACGTCAACCTTCAGCTTTTTCCAGGGCAGATTCTGGGCCTTGGGCTCGGCATAAATGGTGATCTCAGTGCCGTCCACGGTGATGGAGCCGGGAACCTTCACGGTCTTGCCGTCTTCTTCAAATACGGGCTCCTTGGATTCAACGGTGTGCTTGTTTTCGCCGATCACGCCGCAGTAGCCCTTCTGAGCGGTGTCGTACTTGAGCAGATGCGCGAGCATGGCGGGGCTGGTCAGGTCGTTGATGGCCACGATTTTGTAGCCCTTAGCGCCGAACATCTGACGGAAAGCCAGGCGGCCGATGCGTCCAAAGCCGTTGATTGCAACTCTTACCATAAGAAAAACCTCCCTAAATGATTGCGATATGTACGGTAAAATAAACTACCATCCCTTATTATAGCGCATCGGCGGACGTTTGTCCATAGAAAAGGCGGGACATTTTGCGCCCGGTGTGTTATATTTTGCCACATATAAGGAAAAACAACAAAACAAAAGCCCGAGATTTTGTGATCTCGGGCTTTTCCGTACACCTTCAGGGACTCGAACCCTGGACACCCTGATTAAGAGTCAGGTGCTCTACCAACTGAGCTAAAGGTGCTCGTCAACGAACAGAAAATATTATATTACGCCGCGGCGTTTCTGTCAATAGGACAAATTGTTAATTGTGGGAAAAAGTCGGGCGTCCGCGTCATCAAGCTTGTATTTCGGGCGAATATACTGTATAATAAAATAGGAAATATATATCGGAGGAAAAGAATTGACCTGTCCAAGATGCGACGCGACAATTAAGGCTTCAATGCGCAGGTGTCCAAAGTGCGGCCTGCCGCTGAGCTATGCTGATAAAGTAGAAAACCGGGACCGGCTGCCGCTGAAAAGCGTGTTCATAAGGGCGGGACTGGTGCTGGCGGCCATAATGCTGACGCTGGTAGTCGCCCTGTTGATAGAGGAACCGATAAGAATCCGCAGGCAGAACAGGGAAATAACCAAAAAGTATGTGAATCAGGTGGTGGAGACCCTGACGCTGGACAGCGGTTACAAGGCCCATGCCCTGACATTTTTCGGCGAAGACGGGGACTGCGTGTATCTGGAGGAACTGGGCCAGAGCTACATGTTCGAGGGTGGCATAGCGCGAGTGGAAGTGCCCGACTACATCTGGTTCGACAAGGATCCCACGCTGATCGACAACGCGCTTATCACGTTTTCACCCGTGTACATATCCGCCTCGGGCCAGAAGACCCGCATACCCGTGTTTTCGGTGGAGGTGGAGGTGCCCGAAGCGCCTGTGACCATAACTCAGCCCGCCCGGGACAACGTGACGGTCATAACCTCGCAGACGGGCCTCAGCATGGACGTGATATACGGCAGCCAGGTCATTATCAACGGCGAGGACGTGTCCAGCAAAGTCACACGCGACGGCAAGCTGGACCTGACGCTGAACATAGAGCCCATAGGCGACAACAACGTGTCCATAATCGTGCGCACGGACAACCACAAGGAAGCCCGGCGCGACCTGGTGTTCTACAGGGAGGAGATGGACATAGAGCTGGAGGTGGCCACCAGCGTAAGCTTCATAAGCCGCCTCAACTACATGACCGTCACCGGCAAGACCGAGCCGGGCGCCTGGATAACGGTGGACACGAACCATGACGCGGACAGCCTCAAAATCAACCAGCAGACGGGCGTGTTCTCCTTCAGGGCCAGATTCTCCGCCTACGGCCAGAACCTGGTGTCCTTCCACGCCTCTATGGCGGACAGGAAAGATTCCGCTATTTCCTTCTACGTGGACTACCTGCCGGCCAAGGGCGAATACACCCGCAACGCCTGGCAGATGGACTACGCCCAGCTGCGCCTGCTGTACGAGCAGTGGCACGGCCGCGTGTTCCTGTGCATAGGCAAGATCGTTGACACGATCACTTCGGGCGACAAGACGCTGAGCATCATGAATGTGGGCAACAGCGAAAATGTGAAGCTGGTCGCCCTGGAGAACCAGTCTAACCAGGGGCGCTTCCTCCAGGGAGAGGAATACGCCCTGTACTCCGATGTGGCGGGCCGTGTGTTCTACGGAGACACGTATATTCCGTACCTGATAGCCCGCTACACCAAGGATTAGGAGGCAGGCATGAAAAAACTCGCTCTCGTGCTGGCGATGATTATGTGCTTTTCCGCTCTGGCGATAGAGGAAGCTTTCGACGGCTCGGTGTATTCCGCCTACAAGGCTGTGTTTGCACCGGGTACGCTGGACGGCTGGGATACGGTGAGCTACATAGAACCGTCCGGTCTGCTGCTAAGCGCATATAAGTTCAATTCGGAGCTCACCATAAGCCTGGAGGAAAGCGACGAAACGCCGCAGGCGGCGCTGGAAAGGCACGTAAACGGCGTTATCCGCTACGGTACCATCCAGCAGAAAAGCCAAGTGAGTCCCATCACCGCGGGACATTTTACCAACAGCGCCTACGTCAATTATTCCTACCGCTCCAAGCGCGACACCGGCAGCGGGGACGTGTATTACGTGGATATGGTGTGTGCGATGCTCAGCGGGGGGAGAATGCTCATGCTCACCGAGACCCGCTGGGGCAAGGACGCGGGGGAGAGCGTGCTTCTGAGCCGCATACTGCCCGCATTCAGCCTGGAGACGCGGGAGATATCCACCGAGTACAAGGCATTTCTCAAGTCCGCCGAAGAGAAAAGCGACGGAATATACGTGACCATAGACTACTGCGACATGGAATACGGCGGTGAGTTCGGCGTGGTGTTTGCCAACAACGACGATCCCACGGAGTACACCTGCCGCCTAAGCCGGGACTGCGAGATCTGGCTGGGTCAGCAGGTGGGCGGACTGTACGCCATAAAGCAGATAACGCCCGACGCGGCGGAGATATCCATAGCCATAGAGAGCTATTACAATCAAAATCTGGTGGAACCCATATACACGGTACTGTTCAACCGGGCAGGCGAGATCGTCCGGCTGATGCACTATAACGCCCTGTAAACGGAGGACAAAGGCTTGACGGAGCTTAACCACATCCGCAATTTCTGTATAATCGCCCATATCGACCACGGCAAGAGCACCCTGGCGGACCGCCTGCTGGAAGAGACCGGCGTGATGGCTGCCCGGGATATGACCAGCCAGGTGCTGGACAGCATGGAGCTGGAAAGGGAGAGGGGCATAACCATCAAGTCCAAGGCGGTCAGGATGCCGTATACCGCCAAAGACGGCCAGGTCTACGAGCTGAACCTGATAGACACTCCTGGCCATGTGGACTTCACTTACGAAGTGAGCCGCGCGCTGGCAGCCTGCGAGGGCGCCATACTGGTGGTGGATGCTACACAGGGCATAGAGGCGCAGACCCTGGCCAACGTATATCTGGCGCTGGATCACGACCTTGAGATACTGCCGGTCATAAACAAGATAGACCTGCCCAGCGCCCAGCCCGAGGTGGTCAGGAAGGAGATAGAGGACGAGATAGGATTGGACGCCCAGGACTGTCCCCTTATCAGCGCCAAGATGGGCATAGGCATAGACGAGGTGCTGGAAAAGGTGGTGGAGGTCATACCGCCGCCCAAAGCCGATGCATCCAAGCCTCTGAAAGCCCTGATTTTCGACAGCTATTACGACAATTACCGC
Organism: Clostridia bacterium; assembly: GCA_017648805.1. The sequence continues at coordinate 79 of JAGCIC010000158.1, read as the reverse complement.
GGCGCGATCAGCTCGGTCAGGCTCGTGGAAGGCAGCGTCAGGGTTGGGGACAGGATACGCATGATGGCCTGCGGAAAGG
>JAGCIC010000157.1 GCA_017648805.1 Clostridia bacterium | reverse complement strand
AGTACAAACTGCTCACCCATATCAACAAATGGCTTATCGCTCATCCGGACAGCGGGCTGGGCAGCACCGGCGCGTTTGTGGGACTCACCGGCGAGAACATCACCATCTGACATAAGCGGATACGGAAAACGCGGACCCGATCATTCGGGTCCGCGCTGTTTTATAGATATACTATCTGAGGTTCGCTCCGTACTGTTTGCCGGTCTGAGCGAGCACCTTGTCCATCGCGGCTGTGATCTCCGCGTCGGTAAGGGTATGGTCCGGGCTCCTGAAGGACAGGCTGAACGCCAGAGATTTTTTGTCCGCGCCCAGTCGTTCGCCCCTGTATACGTCGAACAGCTTGATCTCCTCCAGCAGCTTACCGCCTGCTTTCTCCATGCACTTCATAAGGTCGCCCGCGGGCACGTCTTCGTTTACCACAAGCGCTATATCCCTGGATACCGCGGGGAATTTGGGCAAGGGCTTTACCGCTCCCACTTCAAGCTTGCAGCTCTTAAGCGCCACCATGTCGATCTCTGCGATATACGCCCTGCCGGAGATGCCGAACCTTTCGGCGACTACGGGATGTATCTCGCCCATCTGGCCCAGAGCGACGCTGCCGCCCCTCAGGCTCAGCGTAGCCTTGCGGCCGGGATGATAGTAGCCGTCGCCGCCCGCTTTCACGTCAGGCGTTAGGCCATACCTGGCCAGCAGGCACATCACCGTCTGCTTGAGCGTGTAGAAATCTTCCTGTTCACCGTACATGCCTATGATAAGGCTCTGCCTTTCTTCCGGAAGTTCGCCTTCGCCCTTGGGCAGGAACACGGGAGACACTTCCATGAGCCTTGCCTGGGCGTTGCCGCGGTTCATGTTGAGCGACAGAGCGTTGATCATGCTGGGCACCAGAGTGGTCCGCATGACAGAGGTATCCTCTCCCAGAGGATTACGGATCTTCACGGTATTGAGCCTGCAGTCACCTTCCGCCAGACCCAGCTTCTCTATCCAGGAAGGAGAGATGAAGGAGAAGCACTGGGCTTCGTAACAGCCCATGCCCACCAGGCTCTTTTTGACGTCGGTAGCGAAAGACTGTTTTTCGTTCCTGAAGCCCGGCATGGTCACGCCCGTCATCAGAGTGGATGCGATATGTTCGTAGCCGTACATGCGCAGTACTTCTTCGCTCAGATCCGCTTCGCCCTCGATGTCCTGGCGGTATACGGGCGGGCGGCAGGTCAGCGTGTCGCCGTCCACTTCCGTATCTATGTTCAGGTTCAGCAGGATATCCTCCATGGTTTCGGTGGGAACGTCCACGCCTATACGCCTGCGGATCCTGTCCGCGCTGGCGGTTATCACCTTTTCTGGTGCGGGAGAGGGATAATTGTCATACGCTTCGGGCACGATCTCGCCGCAGCCCAGCATCTCCACCAGCATGCATGCCCTGTCCAGCGCTTCCATGCAGGTAGCGGCACACACGCCCTTCTCAAAGCGTCCGGAAGATTCCGTGCGGATGCCCAGCGTCCTTGCGGTCACGCGGTTGTTGCCTCTTTCGAAAGCTGCGCACTCGAACAGCACGCTTGCGGTGTCAGATACGATCTCGCTTTCCTCGCCGCCCATTATGCCCGCAAGACCCGTGGCTTTTTCCTCATCCGCGATCACCAGCATATCGGAAGAAAGCTGGTGTTCCTTGCCGTCCAGAGTCTTAAGGATCTCGCCGTCGCGGGCTTTCCTCACGATTATCGTCTGGCCCTGCACCTTGCTCAGGTCGAACGCATGCATGGGATGCCCCGTCTCCAGCATGACGAAATTCGTGATGTCCACGATGTTGTTTATGGAGCGCACGCCCGCGCCGTACAGGTATTCCTTCATCCATTTGGGCGACGGTCCGATCTTAACATTGGTTATGATCCTGGCGCAGTAGCGGGGGCAGTTTTCGGTGTCCTCCACCTTTACTTTGGCGTAGTCGGAGAACTTGCCCTTGCCATTTTCGGCGAAACTTATCTCGGGCATCACGAAGTGTTCGTCTAATACCGCGGCGCTCTCGCGGGCGATACCCCATACGCTTAAGCAGTCGGGGCGGTTGGCGAGGATCTCATACTCGATCACGTCGTCGCCCAGGCCGAAAATGTCCTTAACGGGCGTTCCGGGCGCATACTCCTCATTAAGGAGAATGATGCCCTCGTTGCCGCAGTGGGGATACACATAATCCGGCACTTCCAGTTCCGGTCCGGAGCACAGCATTCCGCAACTTTCTACGCCGCGGATCTTGCCTTTTTTAATGGTCACTCCGCCGGGCAGCTGGGCGCCTTCCAGCGCACAGCATACGAGCTTTCCCGCGCCCACATTGGGCGCGCCGCAGACTATCTGGAGCGGTTCACTGTCGCCCACGTCCACCGTACACACATGCAGATGGTCGCTGTCGGGATGCATTTCGCAGGTCAGCACCTTTCCGACCACAACGTTCGTGAATGCGCAGGTGTTTTCCCAGCCTTCCACCGCAGTGCCTGTCATTATCATGCGGCGGGCGTATTCTTCGGGGGTAAGGTCTATCCTGGTATATTCGTTAAGCCATCTCATGGGTATTTTCATTGCTGTATCCTCCTTATCCCCTGAACTGCTTTAAGAAGCGGATATCGTTTTCGTAAAGATAGCGCATATCCGGCACGTTGTATTTCAGGTTCGAAAGTCTTTCGACGCCCATTCCGAAAGCGAAGCCGGAGTACTTTTTGCTGTCTATGCCGCACATCTCCAGCACTTTGGGATTGACCATGCCGCTGCCCAGGACCTCTATCCAGCCGGTACCCTTGCACACGCGGCAGCCCTTCCCCCTGCACGCAGCGCAGGTCAGATCCACCTCGGCGCTGGGTTCTGTGAACGGGAAGAATGAAGGACGGAAACGGGTCGTGACGCCCTCGCCGTACAGGCGTGTAGCGAAAGTGTCCAGTGTGCCCTTAAGGTCGGCCATGGTGATGTTTTCGTCTATGACCAAGCCTTCCAGCTGGTGGAACACGGGAGAATGCGTGGCGTCCGCTTCGTCAGCCCTGTATACGCGCCCGAAGCTCACTATGCGGATGGGCGGCTTGCGAGTCGTCATTATGCGGGCCTGAACGGGTGACGTGTGGGTGCGCAGGACTATGTTGTCATCCACGTAGAAAGTGTCCTGAGCATCCCTGGCGGGGTGGTTTTTGGGGATGTTCATAAGCTCGAAATTGTAATGGTCAAGCTCGACCTCCGGGCCTTCCACTGCCTCGAAGCCCATACCCGTGAATATGTCAAACAACTTTTCGAGCACCAGGCTCATGGGGTGCAGGCTGCCCTCGGACCTGTCCTGCACCGGCAGGGTCACGTCCAGTTTCTCACTTTCGAGCCGCCTTTCAAGTTCCAGTTCGCTGATGCGTTTCTGGGCCTCGCCAATTGCCTGCTCAAGGCTCTCTCTGGCTTCGTTCACCCACTGTCCGATCTGGGGACGCAGTTCCGCTGCCACCTGACCCATGGAGCGAAGGATTCCCGTGAGTTCGCCCTTCTTTCCCAGCACTTT
>JAGCIC010000015.1 GCA_017648805.1 Clostridia bacterium | reverse complement strand
TCTTGGCCTTGGTTACCAGCGGCTTCTGGCCGGAAATGGTGGCCAGCTCGTTCACTGCGGTTTCCAGCGCTTTGGCGTTGTCCTTGCAGTCGCCCAGACCCATGTTGATAACGATCTTCTCGAGACGGGGTACCTGCATCACGTTCTTGTAACCGAACTTCTGCGTAAGAGCGGGAATGACTTCGCTTTTATACTTTTCCTGCAGCCTTGTCATGTTTATATCCTCCTCTCACTTACTTGATGGTGGCGCCGCACTTCTTGCAGACGCGCACCTTTTCGGGCTTCTGGCCTTCGCGCTCAATGAACTTGTGCGCCAGGCGGGTGGCCTTTTTGCAGGAGGGGCATACCAGCATGACCTTGCTGGCGGGGATGGGGGCTTCCTTGTCGATGATGCCGCCGGGCATGCCCTGTCCCCTGGGCTTCTGGTGTTTCTTCACCATCGCCACACCTTCCACGACGATCTTGCCGTTGGAAGGATACGCCTTCTGAATCTTGCCCTGCTTGCCCTTGTCTTTACCGGAGATAACGACTACGGTATCGCCGGTCTTAACACCGAGTTTCGTAATAGCCATAGTGTCGTCCTCCTATTAAAGCACTTCGGGGGCCAGCGAAACGATCTTCATGTAATCCTTTTCGCGCAGCTCTCTGGCTACGGGCCCAAAGATACGGGTGCCCTTGGGCTGTTTCTGGGTATCAATGATTACCGCGGCATTGTCGTCAAAACGGATGTAGCTGCCGTCGGGACGACGATACTGCTTCTTGGTGCGGACGATAACGGCCTTTACAACCTCGCCCTTTTTCACGGCTCCGCCGGGCTGCGCGCTCTTTACGGAAGCGACGATGATGTCGCCCACGCCGCCGCTCTGACGGAAGGAGCCGCCCAGTACGCGGAAGCACATGATCTCCTTGGCTCCGCTGTTATCTGCAACCTTTAATCTGGTTTGCGGCTGAATCATAGCGAGTTCCTCCTGCTCTTACTTCGCCTTTTCGATGATCTCGACCAGTCTCCAGTGCTTTTCCTTGGAGAGGGGTCTGGTTTCCATCACGCGCACGGTATCGCCTACGCCGCACTCGTTGTTCTCGTCGTGAGCCTTGAGCTTGGTGGTGCGGTTCATGATCTTGCCATACAGCGGATGCTTTACACGGGTGCGGATCGCGACCACGATGGTCTTGTCCATCTTGTCGGACACTACTACGCCGACGCGCTCTTTGCGCATGCCTCTTTGTTCGGACATTTGTCTTTCCTCCCTCAGTTCTTAGTCAGTTCGCGCTGGCTGAGAACGGTCTTGATGCGGGCTATGTCCTTTTTGCAGGCACGTACAGCCGCCGTGTTCTGAAGCTGACCGGTGGCCAGCTGGAAGCGCAGGTTGAACAGCTCGCTCTTTTTGTTCATGAGTTCGGTGTCGAGCTCCTGAGTGGTCTTGTCCTTAAGAGTAGTCATAATGTTGTTTTTCATTGCTCTTCACCGCCCGCCTGTGTGTCCTTGGAAATGATCTTGGTTTTGATGGGGAGCTTGTGACCGGCCAGGCGCAGGGCTTCCTTTGCCAGGCTCTCGTCGATGCCGCCCATCTCGAAGAGTACTCGGCCGGGCTTGACCACGGCCACCCAGTACTCGGGGGCGCCTTTACCGGAACCCATGCGGGTCTCGGCGGGCTTCGCGGTTACGGGCTTGTCGGGGAAGATCTTGATCCAGACGTTGCCGCCGCGCTTGGTGGTACGCGTCATGGTCTGACGGGCTGCTTCGATCTGATTGGAGGTGATCCAGCCGGGCTGAAGCGCCACAAGACCATATTCACCGTACGCCAGGAAATTGCCCCTCTGGGCTTTTCCCTTCATGCGACCGCGCTGCTGCTTGCGGTGCATAACTCTCTTGGGCATCAGCATAGCTTATTTGCCTCCTTCCTGAGTGTTGGTGTTGGGAGTGCGGTTCTCCCTGGGCTGCCTGGGGCCGCGGTCACGGAAGTCTCTTCCGTCGCGTCCCTCGCGGCCTTCGCGGCGGTTGCCGGTGGCCTTGACGGAACGGGGGGCGTAGCCCTTGCCCAGGAACTGTCCCTTATAGACCCAGACTTTGACGCCGATGCGGCCGTAGGTGGTGTGCGCCTCGGCAAAGCCGTAGTCGATGTTGGCCCTTAAGGTCTGCAGCGGGATGGAACCCTCGTGATATCCTTCGCTTCTGGCGATGTCGGCGCCGCCCAGACGACCGGAAACGGTGGTCTTGATGCCCTGCGCACCCGCCTTCATGGCGTGGGAGATGACCTGCTTCATGGCCCTTCTGAAGGACACGCGCTTCTCGATCTGCTGGGCGATGTTCTCGGCCACCAGCTTCGCGTCGCACTCGGGGTTCTTGACCTCAAGGATGTTGAGGTTGACGCTCGCGACGCCTGCGTAAGAAGCGATCTCCTGCTTCAGGGTCTCGACGTTCGCGCCGCCCTTGCCGATGATGATGCCGGGCTTGGCGGTCCATACGTTGACGTCCATCTTGTCGCCGGCCCTGGCCAGATCGATGTGGGAGATACCGGCGGCGTTCAGCTTATCCTTGAGCCAGGCGCGGAGCTTGTAGTCTCCTACCAGGTTCTTGGAAAAATTCTTTTTATCGGCGTACCATTTGGCGCTCCAGTCCATTATAACGCCAACGCGCGCGCCATGGGGATTAACCTTCTGACCCATACTATTCCTCCATTACTTCCGGTCGAGCACGACGGTGATGTGGCTGGTCCTCTTCAGGATCACATCAGCGCGGCCGTGGGATCTGGCCCAGTAGCGCTTGTAGGTCGGGCCCTGGTTGGCGTAAACTTCGGCAACGTAGAGCTCGTCGCGGTTCTGGCTCAGATTGTTCTCGGCGTTGGCGATAGCGCTGGAAAGCAGCTTTTCTACCACGGGAGAAGCAGCCTTGGGGGTGAACTTGAGGATAGCCAGCGCCTGATCCACCTGCTTGCCACGGATAAGGTCGATGACGATCTTCACCTTGCGGGGAGAAATGCGCACGTGCTTAACGGTAGCATGGGCGCGGGTGTCCTTGTTGGCGTTACGGCTTTCGGCCTTCTGCCTTGTACGAGTTGCCATTCGTCACTTGCTCCTTTCCGTTTATTTCTTGGCGGTGGACTTTTCGCCGGCGTGACCCCTGAAGGTACGGGTGGGGGCGAATTCGCCGAACTTGTGGCCTACCATGTCCTCGGTGATGTATACCGGCACATGCTTGCGACCGTCATGGATCGCTACGGTGTGGCCGATGAAATCCGGGAAGATGGTGGACGCGCGGCTCCAGGTCTTGAGCACCTTTTTGTCGCCGCTTTTATTCATTTCCTGAACGCGCTTGAGCAGCGCTTCCTGAATGAAAGGTCCTTTTTTAACGGATCTGCTCATTTATCAATAGCCTCCTTCATGCTGTCCGGGTTACTTCTTGCCCGCGCGCTTGACGATCATCTTGTCGGAATACTTGCGATGCTTGCGGGTCTTGACGCCCTGCGTCTTCTTGCCCCAGGGAGACATGGGAGCGGGCATACCTACGGGAGAACGGCCTTCACCACCGCCATGGGGGTGGTCTACGGGGTTCATGACCACGCCGCGGACAGTGGGACGGATGCCCATGTGGCGCTGACGTCCGGCCTTGCCGATGCGCACGTTCTCGTGCTCGTTGTTGCCGACTTCGCCGATGGTGGCGCGGGCGTTGATGGACACCTTGCGCACTTCGCCGGAGGGCAGGCGGATCTGGGCGAACGCGCCTTCCTTTGCCATGACCTGGGCGGAGGTGCCGGCGGAACGGACCATCTGGCCGCCCCTGCCGACCTTGATCTCGATGTTGTGGATCAGGGTGCCCAGCGGGATGTTGGCGATGGGCAGGCAGTTGCCGGTCTTGATGTCGGCTTCGGCGCCGCTCATCACGGTGTCGCCGACCTTAAGGCCCAGAGGCGCCAGGATGTAGCGCTTTTCGCCGTCGGCGTAGTTGAGCAGAGCGATGAAGCAGGTGCGGTTGGGATCGTATTCGATGGCCGCTACCTTGGCGGGGATGTTGTCCTTGTTGCGCCTGAAATCGATGATGCGATACTTGCGCTTTTCGCCGCCGCCCTGATGGCGAACGGTGATCTTGCCCTGAGCGTTGCGGCCGGCCTTTTTGCGCAGGTCGGTGGTCAGGCTGCGCTCGGGAGCTTTCTTGGTGAGCTCTTCAAAGGTCAGCACCGACATGAAGCGCCGTGCGGGCGAGGTCGGCTTGTAAACTCTGATACCCATGTTTGCTTTCCTCCCTATTACTGCGCCATGCCTTCGAAGAACTCGATAGGCTTGGAATCCTTCTTAAGAGTGACGTAAGCTTTCTTGATCTCGGGGGTTCTGCCCTGAGTGCGGCCCTGACGCTTGATCTTGCCGTCGGTGCGCAGAGTGTTGACGGACTCGACCTTTACGCCGAAAACCTTTTCCACCGCTTCCTTGATCTGGGTCTTGTTGGCGGTCTTGTCGACCACGAACACGTACTTTTTGTCGGCGATGGTGTCGTAGGACTTTTCGGTGAGCACGGGGCGAATGATGATGTCGTAAATGGTCTTCATTATTCGTTCTCCTCTGCTTCTGCTTCGTCGATGTACTGGTCGTTGTAGATCTCCTCGATGAGCTCCACCGCGTCCTTGGTCACGACGAAGGAGGTGTACTTGAGGATGTCCACCACGTTGATCTCTCCCACATGGCTCACCTTCACGCCCTGGATGTTGGCGGCGGCGCGCACCACGTCGGGGTTGCTGGCGGCGGTCACGATCATGGCCTTCTTGTCGGCTCCGATCGCCTTGAGCATCTGGGCTACCAGCTTGGTCTTGGCTTCGCCAAGCTCGATCTTGTCCAGCAGGATGATCTCGTTCTCGGCGGCCTTGGTGGTAAGGGCGCTCTTCATCGCCAGGCGGCGGACCTTGCGGGGCACGCTGATGCGATAGGAGCGGGGCTTCACCGCGAATACCATACCGCCGTGAGTGAACTGAGGCGCTCTGCGGCCATGGTGACGGGCGTTGCCGGTACCCTTCTGGCGGTAGATCTTCCGGCCGCCGCCGCGCACCTCGGTGCGGGTCAGAGCGGACTGGGTCCCCTGCCTCTGGGCGTTAAGAATGGCGCGGGTCACGGCGTGCATTGCGCTTACGTGCACCTCGGCGTCGAACACGTCGGGATTGAGCTCGTAGGTGCCCACGGTCTGGCCCTGCATGTTTTTGATACTTACACTAGGCATTTGTTTGGTCCTCCTTCTCCTAAAGCTCAGGCCTTGATGGAGTCGCGGATGACCAAAAGGCTCTCGTTGGCTCCGGGCAGGGCGCCCTTGATGAGCAGAAGATTTCTTTCGGTGTCAACGCGCACCACTTCCAGATTCTGCACAGTCACTTTCTCGTGGCCGTACTGTCCGGACATATGCTTGCCCTTGAACACGCGGGAGGGGTCGGAGTTGGCGCTTAACGAACCTACGCCGCGATGATACTTGGAGCCGTGAGCCATGGGGCCGGTGTGCTGGTTCCATCTCTGGATAGCTCCGGTAAATCCGTGACCTTTGCTGATGCCGGAAACATCAACCTTGTCGCCTTCGCCGAACTGCTCGACGGTCAGCTTGTCGCCCACATTGTAGCTGCTGATGTCGTCAAAGCGGAACTCGCGCAGGTACCTGGTCGCGGTCATGTTCCTTTTAGCGAAATAGCCGAGCTCGGGCTTGTTCTTCAGTTTCTGAGCGCGCTTCTCAGTGAGCTCTTCGAAACCGACCTTGACTGCCTCATAGCCGTCCACGTCCTTGGTCTTGATCTGCGCCACAGTGCAGGGACCGGCCTGGACGACGGTGACCGGCACCAGACGACCGTCCGTAAGGAAGATCTGGGTCATGCCGATCTTTTTGCCGAGAATTGCCTTCTTCATGTCGTTCCTCCTGAGTTGGGTTACAGTTTGATTTCGATCTCAACGCCCGCGGGCAGGTCGAGCTTGGTCAGAGCGTCTACCGTCTTGGGGCTGGGCTGAAGGATGTCGATTAAGCGCTTGTGGGTCCTGAGCTCGAACTGCTCACGGCTGTCCTTGTGCTTGTGGGGGGAGCGCAGGATGGTCACGATCTCCTTCTCCGTGGGGAGCGGGATGGGGCCGGACACGCGGCTGCCCGTGCGTTTCGCGGTCTCTACGATGCGCTCGGCGCTCTGGTCGATGAGCGAGTGCTCGTAAGCCTTCAGCTTGATGCGGATCTTCTGGTTCGCCATTGTTTGGGTTTCCTCCTTGTGGACTCATGCACACGCTGCCGGGCGTGCTCTTACTTAATTTTTGTTCGACGGCGCATGAGCCGTCGCCCGATTGTCGGACTGGTCCCCGGAAATTACCGGCAAATCGCCGCAACCTCCCGGTTCATCCCTCGTTTGCGCTGGCTTTCGGGGCACGCTCTCCGGCAGAAGAGCATACTCCACCCACACGCGAACAGATGAATTATAACACACCGCGGCTGCGAGGTCAATTTGAGTTTGCGTTAATTCTTGTTAACAATGGGTTATTCCCGCGGGTCTCCCATCCGGTCGGTTTCAATACAGATGGAAACAATACAGATGGAAGCAATACGGATGGAAACAATACGGATTGAAACCTGCCCGCATATAGAGAACCAAATAACCAAGTACGTAATAACCAAGAATATATTAATAAAGAACACAGCCACCAAGTACGCGGAGGCGCCGGCGGCTGCGCTTTTATATAAGATACGGCTTAAAAGGGATACGGTCTAAACGGGAGCGCCGTCCCCCTGCGTTCCGAACAGGGCTTTGAGGATGGCGTCCGCGCACTCCTCCGGGCTCAGCCTGCTCGTGTCCACCCGCAGGCTGTAGCGTATATCCTTTGCCATCAGTTCCGCCTGTTCGTCGGACTGGGTCTCGTACCTGTCCCCGCGCTCCAGGCTGCGCCGCCTGCAGATCTCAGGCGGGCAGTACACTTCCACTATGTCCAGAGGGTTGTCCTTCAGGATGCCGCGCATGCGTTCATAATTGGGCGCGACGCCCTCCCGCTCCACCAGTATGCCGTCGATCAGCACGTTTTTGCCCATGTCGGAAAACAGCTTCGCGGTATGGTACATCATCATGACCGCTTCGCCCAGGTATTTCCAGTAGTCCTCCTTCAGGTATTCTTCCCCCACCGTCTGTTCGAACAGATCGTTTGCCACAACATAGAAGAACACGTCGCGGCGCGCCTGGAGCGCTTCCACGATGGACGTCTTGCCCGAACTGGTCACCCCGTTCAGGAAAACGATCCGCCCTTTATCCATTTTCAGTCCTCCCCGGGTCGGCGGTATTTAGCTGTCAGCTTTTAGCTTTTAGAGCGGCTTCGCCGCAGGTGCCTCTCACAACCAGCAGCTAACAGCTTCGTTCCTCATGTCATTTAACATGATCTTAATCAAAAACGGACTCTGCTTGCCCTTTCTGACTTTTCAAAGTGGTATAATGGTACTGTCAAAAGTCAGACACACGGCGCGTCCGCACATCCGGGTACGGGCGCGTTTTTCTGCCCGTCCCCGCGCCTCTAACGGCTAAAAGCTAAGAGCTAAGAGCTATCGGCTGACAGCTACAGCCCCGTCCCGCGCCGCAGCGCCTCTGACGGCTAACAGCTAAGAGCTAAAAGCTACAGCCCCGCCTCTTCGTAATTCTCTTCGCTGAAGACCCGTATGCCTCCGGCCCTGAGCAGCTCCGCGCACACGCCGTCCCCGGGCACGAGTCTGCCAGAAAACGTGCCGTCATAGATCCTGCCGCTGCCGCAGGAGGGGCTTTTCGCCTTCATGACGGCCACGGACACCTTATTGAGCTTCGCTATCCGGAACGCCCGCTCCGCCCCCAGGCGATAGGCCTCCGTCACGTCCCCGCCTTCGCGGTTCATCACCTTTCCGCCCTGCCTTTCGGCGGGAGGCCTGGGAGTGGAAAGCCCGCCCAGCTGTTCCGGGCACACGGGGATCAGGGTGTGTTTTTCCGCCAGCGCCTTTATCCCCTCGCAGGGGCAGCCGTCGCCCTTGTAGCGGCACTCTATGCCCAGCAGGCACGCGCTCACGAGTATGTTCGCCATAAGATCACCTCTTAGATAAGATGATACCCCCGCCCCGCCCGCGCTGTCAAGGGGTTGAATTTTCGCCGCGGAAGGAGTAAAATGACACTGATCATTACCGATCGGAGACAGCCTATGCCTACTCTTTACGAAGAATACAGAAACCTGCCCTTTGCGGAACTTGACGCCCTGAAGGGCAAGAGCATACTGGTGACCGGCGCCACGGGGCTGATCGGCAGCTGCCTGATAAAGGCGCTCGCCTGCGCTTTCGACGGGAAAGCCGGGGCGCCGAAACTGCTGGCGCTCGTCCGCAGCCGGGAAAAGGCCCGCCGCGTGTTTTCTGACATACCGGCTGACAATATCGAACTCGTGGACGGCGACGTGACAAAGCCGCTCAAAGTGAAGTTCCCGGTGGACTATATCGTGCACGCCGCCAGCGTCACCGCCAGCCGCGCCTTCGTGGACACGCCCGCGGACACCATATTCACCGCATTGAACGGCACGAAAAACATGCTGGACCTGGCCCGGGAAAAGCAGGTCTCCGCCTTCGTGTACCTGTCCTCCATGGAGGTGTACGGCGCGCCCGAGACCGATGAAAAGATAACCGAGACCCACTCCACCAACCTTAACCCCATGCTCCCCCGCACCAGCTACCCCGAGAGCAAGCGCATGTGCGAAAGCATGGTGGCGGCGTACAGGGCCCAGTACGGCGTGCCGGGCATGTCCTTAAGGCTCACCCAGACCTTCGGGCGGGGCGTAAGCTATGACGACAGGCGCGTGTTCGCGGAGTTCGCCCGCTGCGCCATCGAAGGCCGGGACATCATTCTGCACACCAAGGGCGAGACGAAGCGCAGCTACCTCTACACTCTGGACGCGGTCACCGCCATACTCACCCTGCTGGTCAAAGGCGTCCCCGGGGAAGCCTACAACGCCGCCAACGAAGCCACATATATAAGCATATACGACATGGCGCATTTGGCCGCCCGCGTGTGCGGGGACCAAAGCACCCGTGTGATCGTGCAGGACGACGACGACGGCAGCCGGGGCTACGCGCCCGTGCTCAAGATGAACCTGGACACTTCAAAGCTTAAGAGCCTGGGCTGGAAAGCCGCAACCGGGCTTGAGGACATGTTCCGCATACTGTCGTCCGAAATGCGGAAGAAAGACTGAAAACCGACTTATGACCCTTAACACCGAAAGCCGCACGAAAAACGCCAGCAGAAACGTGTTTTCCGCCTTCGCAAACAAGGCGCTGTTCATGCTGCTCACGTTTATCCGCCGGCGCATATTCCTTGAGTTCATAGGCGTAGACTACCTGGGCATAAACGGCCTGTTCGTAAACATACTCACGCTTCTGTCACTGGCGGACATGGGCGTGGGCCGAGCAATGAACGTGAGCCTGTACAAGCCCATAGCGGAAAACGACACCGGCCGCCTGTCCGCGCTGCTGAATTATTATAAGAAGCTGTACCGCTATATCGCCGCGGCCGTTATGGGGATTGGCCTGGCGCTGATGCCCGTGCTCAAGTACATAGTGAACATGGATCAGGACATCCCGCACCTGTATCTGTACTATGTGCTGTTCGTGGCGAAGAGCGCGGTGAGCTACCTGTTCGCATACAAGGCGTCCATAGTCAGGGCCGACCAGAAAAGCTACATCATCAACCGGCTGGACATATTCGTGAACCTGGCGCGCGTGCTGATCCAGATAGTCGTGATGGTGGTGTTCAAAAAATACCTGCTTTACCTGCTGCTGGAAGTGGCCGCTGTGGTGGCCCACAACCTGGTCGTGTCCCGGGTGGCGGACAAAAACTATCCCTTCCTTAAAGAAAAACGCCTCCTGGGCGAGGCGGAGAAAAAGCACGTGTTGTCCGAGATCTCCTCTGTGTTCCTGTCCAGGCTCTCCTGGACGCTCCTGAACGGCACCGACAACATACTGATCTCCGTGATGTGCGGCACGGTCATGGTAGGGCTTTACTCCAACTACACCACGATCACTAACCACCTTATGGAATTCGTGGCGCTTTTGTTCACTTCCGTGACCGCCGGCATAGGCAACCTGGTGGCCACGTCCTCGGTGGAAAAGCGCTTCAGGACCTTCCGTTCCATGCAGCTGGTGAGCTTCTGGGTGAGCGGCATAGTGTCCGTGTGCCTGTTTTACCTGACCCAGGACTTCATCCGCCTGTGGCTGGGCGAAAAGTACGTGCTGAGCCTCCTGACGCTGACCGCCATAGTGCTGGACAACTACTTAAGCTGCTGCATGCGCCCGGTGTGGACCTTCCGCGAAGGCACGGGCATGTACCGCCAGATACGCTATATAATATTCACTACCGCCCTGGCGAACATAGGCTTATCCATACTGCTGGGCAGGTCTCCCCTGGGCCTGAGCGGCATTCTCTTCGCCACGTCGATCGCCCGGATAAGCACATACCTGTGGTACGAACCCAAGGTGCTGTACAACAAGTTCTTCGATATGCCCGGACGGGTCTTCTATATCAGCAACCTTAAGAACCTGCTTATGGTATTACTGTGCGCGGGTCTGTGCTGGTTCCCCATGACGTACATAAACTGGGGCCACGGGCTGCTCGCCTGGCTGGGCAAGGCGGCGGTATGTCTGGCAATTATAAACGCGGTGTATTTTGCAAGGTACCGCAAAAGCCCGGAGTTCGGCGACATGCTTGCCCGGGCGCGCAGGCTGTTCGGAAGCGGGGATTAGCTTTTCCCGCCGCACAAGCTCCGCAAAACGCCCGATCTCTTCCTGCGTCCTGAGCGCAAGGCGCAGTACAGCGTCCGTGTCTACGGGCGTTTTTTCTGCCTCGGAAAGCAGACTGAGCACCCGGTCCGGGTCCGCCTCGTCCACTTCCGTAAAGCAGTTTTCCCTGCCCAGTGTCTTTGCGAAGAACCTGAGTTTGTCGTCCCACAGCAGTCCCGCCGCCGGGATGCCCAGCGCCGTCGCGGCTATGCACGCGTGCAGCCTCGCCCCCAGCACCAGGCCGAAACGGGAAACGGTGCGCACCAGTTCCTCCGCGCTTTCGGGCCGGGGCATAAGGCGGCTTTCGTCAAGACCCAGCGTTTTCAGCAGCTTGAGCGCGAACTGGTGGTCCCT
>JAGCIC010000156.1 GCA_017648805.1 Clostridia bacterium | reverse complement strand
GCAGGCAGACCCGTGCCGCCGTTAGCGCGTTCCAGACCTATGTGAACACACAGGAAGGCGAAGGCCGGCTGACTGTCAGCGGCATAGCCGACGGCGACACTCTGGACCTGCTGCTGGACGGCAGATACCTAAACCCCTCCGTGTATCCCACTTCTTCCGACGAGATCCAGTTTACCGAAGTGTTCGAGACGCTGTACGTCAGGGCCAAGGCCAACAGCACCGCTCTGTACGAAAAGCCGGATATAAACTTCCCCAGATGGAACGTGTCCAACACCGCGGAATATATTTTGAGCGCGACGGGCGGAGAGTGGCTCAAGATCCTCAACCCCGCCAACCAGTTCGTGGCTTACGGTCTCAGCGACGAATTCGATGTGTACTCCAAGCAGGCACAGCCCACCGCCGCGCCTACTGCTGAGCCCACTCCCACACCCACTGCTGAGCCCACTTCCGCACCCACCTCGGAACCCACTCCCACGCCGGAGCCCGAATACACGCCCGAACCCACGGCAGAAACCGAACCGACGCCCACGCCCGAAGAAAACGTGACGCCCGTTCCCACTGCCATTGAGAACTTCAAACCCGCCGGGCCGGGTGAAATGTACGCCCAGGTCAGCGCGGAAAGCGCGATACTGTACGACACTTACGACGAGGCTGAAGGTTATCCTCTGGCCGTGCTGGAAAACGGCAGCATATACGAAGTCACCGATTACTCCGAAAACTGGGTGCGCGTGATCTGCGGCGACATGACCGGCTACGTGCTCAGGAGCGCGGTAGTTAGAGTAAGCCCTCCCCCCGCCGTGACCGATACGCCGGAACCAACCGCAGAGCCGACTGCTGAACCCACGCCGGAGCCTACTCCCGAACCGACACCCGAGCCCACTCCGGAGCCTACCCCCGAACCGACGCCCGAACCGACACCGGAACCCACTCCCGAGCCCACGCCCGAACCGACCGCTGAGCCCACGCCCGAACCTACTCCCGAACCGACGCCTGAACCCACGCCCGAACCCGAAGACGTATACGACGGAATGTGGATCTACGATCCCGTACTTGTACGCGCCTTCCAGGATGCGCTGATAAGCGCCGGGTGGCTGGACGGCGAGGCGGTAATGTACTCCGACGGCGAATACGGCACCTTGGGCGACACGACGTACCAGGCCATCTGGGATCTGCAGCAGTACGCCGCCACGCTCCCGGGCTCTCCCGAGATGCAGCCCGTAGCGGACGAAAACGGCAGCTTCAGGGATATGTTCGACCAGTATTATCCCATCGATGATGCCACGTACAACTTCATCATGAACGAACCGCCCCTAAAGCCAGACATCTGAGCGATTCGCCTTTCCGCCCTGTCCAAACCGGACAGGGCGGTTTTTTCAAACAGTATTTTAGTCCCATCCGTCAATCGATAACCGCATTTTAACACATCTGCAGTCCCGAAGTGGTATAATAAAAGGTGATATCGTTTGATTGGGAGCAATAAATGAGTCAAACCAATAACGCCGACAACAACGACAGCTTCAAGCTGGACGCCGGTCTTATAGTAAACTTCCTAATGCTGTTCATCCCCGGTCTGCGCTTCGTTGGGGCCATTTGGCTGTACAGGCGGTTCAAACGGCAGTACAGGGGAAAGAAATCAAGCTCGGCATGGACGCTGATCCCCACCGTGCTGTTCGCCATATACGCGCTGAGCGAAATCGGCGCGGGCGGATACCTGTGGCCCTTGTCGGTGGTGGCGATGGTCGCCGTCGCCATAAGCATGATCGCGCGCAGCTTCAGCAACAAATCCGACGACGTGTTCGCCTTTCTGCACGGCAGGGACGCCTGTTACGTATCCACCCTTGCCAACGCGCTCAACATGTCCGACGCCCAGGTCATGACCTGCGTGCGCCAGCTCAAGCGCAAGGGTAAGCTGCCCCAGACCACGTACATCGACAAGGCCCGCGGTCTTATAGTACTCACGCCCAACGGCAGGCCCGCGGAGGACGAAGTCCGGCAGAGGACTGCTCCCCGCCCCGACAAGACCACATACACCGAAGAAGCGACCGACGCCTACGACAAGATCCTGCTGCAGATCCGCACCCTGAACGACCGGATACAGGACAAGGCCATGTCCGACAAGATCTACCACATAGAGGCCACCACCGCTTCCATATTCTATGTGGTCAAGAGCAAGCCCGAACGGGAAAAAGAGATACAGAGCTTCATGGAGTACTATCTGCCCGCCACGCTGAAGCTTTTGGCCCGCTACGCCGAGCTGGAAAAGCAGAACAATCATAGCAGCGAGAGCATACGCAACTCCATGCTCAACATCGAGGGTGCCATGGACAAGGTGGTGGAAGGCTTCGATACCCAGCTGGACAAGCTGTACAAGAGCGACGCCATAGACATCACCAACGATATAAACGTGCTGGAAAAGATGATGCGCATGGAAGGTCTGAACGGGAAATAACCCGGCGCATATGAAACCGCGACTGTCAAGTAGGACAGCCGCGGTTTTCAATATCAGCACTTATTTTGTATGGCCCGAAATGTGCTTGAAGTTGCCTATGGTGCTGGTCACGTCGCTCACGCAGGCAAACGTGCCCGGGTATTTGTGTATGATCTCAAGAAAATCCTTTATCTGGTGCGGATTTACCACGCAGATCATCATGGTCTTCTC
>JAGCIC010000155.1 GCA_017648805.1 Clostridia bacterium | reverse complement strand
TGGGCGTCCTCGGACGAGCGGGTGGCCGTGGTGGACCAGACCGGACGGGTCACCGCCGCGGGGGCGGGCTCGTCCGTGATCACCGCCAGGGCGGACTCCGGCGTAAGCGCGGCGTTCACCGTGCGGGTGTTCGATTACGGTACGGTCACGGGCATCAGCCTGGGACATGACAGGATATATGTGGAGGTCGGCCAGACAAAGCAGCTGGAACTGACGGTGTTCCCGGAGGGCCAGATTCCGGTGATATGGACGTCTTCCGCGCCGGGCAACGTGAGCGTGGACGCCGAGGGCAACATAACGGGCGTAAAGAGCGGCACGGCCACCGTGACCGCCAAGATGGAGGGCAATTCCTCTGTTGCGGCGAGCGTGCAGGTCAATGTGCTGAGCACGGACGTGGTGCTCACCATGCCCCGGATGAGGACGGGCTTAAGCGAGATAGAAACCAACCGCGCCAAGATAAACGCGGTCAGGAACTGTGCGCTCAACGAAGTGGACCGCATGCGCGCCGCGGGCAAGTTTTCCGCGAGCCAGGCTACCGGGCGCAAGGAAGTGATAAACAACGCCTTCGACTGTCTGGACTTCCCCTGGATGACCCTGTCCAACCAGGCCTACTGGAAGAAAGCCAACGACGAGGACGGGCTCAAGATCTTCCGGCCCGGCGTGGTGTACTACGGCATGCCCTACATAAGCGGCGTATACGAATACCAGCGCCAGTACAACCCCGCCAAGGCGGTGCGCGAGAACAGGTTCTACCTGTCGGACAGCGGCAGGTACTACATACTCAACCAGAACACCCTGTACGAGGGCAAGTACGTGGGCTGCGACTGCTCCAGCCTGGTGGCCATGTGCTATTACGGCACGGAGCGCAAGTGGCTGAACACCCACTGGTTCTACACGGACAGCAGCTTCTACACCCTGCAGAAGACGGCGGAACTGCGCCCCGGCGACATCATCGTGAAGGATTACAGCCACGTGGTCATGTTCCTGTATTACGCCAACGAGGAACATACCCAGATCGTTATTATCGAAAACGGCGGCGACGCCTGGGGCACCAACACGGTGAGCGTGAACACGTACCCGATCAGCTATTATTACAACAGGGGCTTTATACCCAGAAGACTGAGCAAATGGTAAACAAAAGGCGGCCGGAAGGCCGCCTTTTCGGTATCTTTTTTATTTGTACAGCATTATTTCCTTCGCGTCTTCGTACCAGGCGAGGAGCTTGGGTTTTTTGCCCGAAATGAGCGCTTCGGGCGATCTGTTTGTGCCCGCAAAGTCTTTTATCCCGGTAAGGCGGTCTATCGAGCCGGTCCATCCGAAACGTTCGCCCGCCAGTTTCCTTATTTCGTCCAGCAGTGTGAAGCCCATCAAGGGGGCGTTCGTCCGGTCAAGGTCCGTCACGTAGATCTGCACACCGGAACAGAGTTCGCCCGCGAACTTGCTGCACGATGGGGTGAAGTACGCGCTCCTGAAATAAAAGCCGGGCAGGTTTTTGCCGTTCATGCTTTCCGCAAGCGCATCCCCATCGATGAACGGCGCGCCTATCAGCTCAAAGGGCAGGGCGGTTCCCCGCCCTTCCGAAATGTTGGTGCCCTCGAATATGCAGGTGCCGGTGTACACGTTCAGCGCGTGCAGAGTGGACAGGTTGGGGGAGGGCGGCACGAACAGGCGGCCCGTGTCCGCGTAATACATGCTTCTGTTCCAGCCCTCCATGGGGATCACGCTAAGGTCCAGGTCAAGTTTCAGCCTGCGCTTGACCCACAGGGCGTATTCGCCCACGGTCAGTGCGTAGCGGGTTGGGATGGGGAAGCGGCCCACAAAGGAAGAGACGCTTTCGTCAAGCAGCGTGCCCTGCACCCGCAGGCCGCCCAGGGGGTTCGGCCGGTCGAGCACCACAACTTTTTTGCCCGTCTTCGCGCAGTCCTCCATGGCGTCGGACAGGGAATAGATGAATGTGTAGAAGCGCGCGCCGGCATCCTGTATGTCGTAGACCAGGGTGTCGAAGGCGTCAAGCGCGGCGTCGGGCAGGTGGGTGCTGCCGCCGTAGCAGGAATACACGGTCACGCCGGTCTTTTCGTCGGTGAAACTGTCCACTTTTTCGCCGGCGGGCACGCAGCCGCGCACGCCGTGCTCGCAGGCCAGAAGCGCGGTAAGGCGGCCGCACTTGGCGAGTATGTCCACTGCGGACACGCCCCGGGCGTCGATGCCCGTGGGGTTGGTCATGAGGCCTATGCGCCCCCAGGAAGCGACGGGGAAGGAGGACAGCCGGTCTATGCCCAGCAGCACCATCAGACTTCACCTCTCATGCGCTTCATGTATCCGTCTATGTCAAAGGCGGTGGCGTATTCGCACTTGTTGAGCGCGCCGCGCATGCGGGCGAGCCCCTCGTAGAACTGCAGGTACTTGAAATCCCGGCTGTGCTCGGTGAGGTACAGCTGTTTCACCGCGGCTTTCCAGTCCTCGAACACGTCGCTCACGTCGAAGTACATATAGGGCGTGAAGCCTTCGGAGTCCTCCCAGTTCTCGGCGTACAGCCACCTTTTTATGGGCGCGGGAGGCAGGGGACGGGCAAACGTGGGCAGGGAGGCGAAGAATACGGCGTCCTGGGCCAGGTGACTGGCAACGATGTGGTCCTTGTGCATGGAGTTTTTCCAGTGGCACAGCACCGTGTCCACCTTGTAGGAGCGCATTATGTCGCCGATCTTTACGGCCAGGTCCTGCGAATAGTTTAGCTCCCCGTCGGGAGTGTCCAGCACCACGCTGTCCCCGGAAAACGCCTTGGCGAATTTTGCCGCGCTCTCTACGTTCATCTGCCTGAACTCATCCATGGGGATGTGGGGCGGGCAGCCCCTTTCTCCCGCGGTCAGGTCCAGCGTCACGATCTTGTGTCCCTTTGAAGCGGCTTTGGCCAGATACAGCCCCATCGTGAGCTGCGCGTCGCCGGTGTGCGCGCCTACAGCCATTACAGTGCCCATTTTATTACAGCTCCTTTCTCATCATGTCGAACCTGCGCACCGGTCTGAACCCCGTTTTGAGGTACAGGCGCTGGGCGTGGTTTTCCGTTCCGGTAAACAGTGAAGTATATTTCGCGCCGATCTTTATGAATTCGCCCATCAGGTCATTGAACAGCACCGTTGCGATGCCCCTCTGTTCGTACAGGGGGTCTGTGCAGATGCCGGTGAACCAGCCCCTGCCGTTGGGCTGCACGTCCGCGGGACCGGTAAAGCCCACTATCTGCCCGTTCGTCCTGGCCGCGAGTATGGGGCGCGGCGCGGGGGAGGAAGTCTCGTCCTTAAGCACCTTGCGCCAGTATTCGCTGCCCACCCGGTCGCACATGCCGTCCCAGGAGCAGTTTTCGCTTACGTCGTACAGTCCCGCGGTGATGCCTTCCGCCCTGAGCCTTGCGCGGGCTTCCTCCACGCGAGGTGCTTTCTCGTAAGTCGAGAGATCTATGTACATGGCCACTTCGCCAACGTAGGATACATAGCCCCGCTTTTCCAGAAACGGATAGGCCATCGAGCGGGTGTCCAGTCCGGGCATGTTGTTGTGGCCGTGGCCGGGAGTGCCGGGGATCAGCCAGTCCAGGTTCACGGGACTCAGGCTGGATATTTCCGCACGGGATTTGTTCAGCGCCTTCGCTCTGTTTTCGAACGCGGACAGAAGCGCGGAACCGATGCCTTCGCCGCGCCTGTCCCGCCGTACCAGAAGCATGCTCAGGTACGCGGGGGTGTTTAGCGGGGTCTCGCCCCGCAAAAACTCGGTCTTGACGCTGCCCAGGCAGAAGCCCAGCGTTTCACCGTTCTCTTCCGCGGTGAAATACAGGCGGAACTCGTCCAGGGGCAGGAATTTCCGGGAGAAATACTCTTCGTCCATTGGCACGCACAGGATCTCTCCCGCCGCGGCGCAGTCGTTCCACAGCCCGATCAGCTGTTTAAGGTCGCTTAAGCGAAACTCACGTATGTACATTTTTTGCTCCGATCCTCCGAAATATCAGATTTCCCTTCTTCTATAATTCTTCCGGCACGCTCATAAATCCTGCACGGATGCGGAGATCGGGGATAAAAAGATATCCGGGACGCGTCCCGTGCCGGCGTGGCGGCAGCCGGATACGATGGTGCCATGCCGCAATGTTAAAATTAAATGTTGACATATGATAAAAAGTATATTATAATACAGGGTACGTTAATCGTAACATACTCTGCAAACTATACAAAAAAGCGCTCGAAAACGGCAAGCGCCGGACAGAGTGTTGAGAACGCAGTATCTTATCCGGCGGATTATAGATAAATAAATTAAAAGAAATCGGAAACGAAAGGAAGGGATCGTGTGAACAAAGCCGTGACCCAGACTCCCCGAAAGGTGGTAAAGCCTAAAAAAGGCGACAACGGCGGCAGCACAGGCTCTTCCTTTGACGATGTGGAGCTTTTCCTGCTGCATCTGCCCACTACGATATGGTTTCTGATCTTCTGCTACGCCCCTATGTTCGGCGTGGTGATCGCCTTTATGAACTACAAGCAGGCGCCCGGGCACAGTTTCCTGTACAGCTTATTCATAAACAGCCGGTTCAGCGGCCTGGGCAACTTCCGCTTCCTGTTCAATACCCCGGACTTCACCATAATGCTCAGGAACACGGTGGCGTATAACCTGATATTCATCGTGCTGGGCGTCGTGATCCCCGTTACGCTGGCTATCCTCATCAGCCAGCTGTACTCCAAGAAACTGGCCAAGGTGTGCCAGACCATGATGTTCCTGCCCCACTTTTTGAGCTGGGTCGTCATAGGTTACTTCGTGTACGCCTTCCTGGCCACCGACAAGGGCCTGTTCAACCGCGTGTTCACCTCCTTGGGCCTGGTGGAGCCCAAACACCAATGGTACGGGGACGTGCCTTTCTGGCGCTGGTTCCTGGTGTTCCTTAACCAGTGG
Organism: Clostridia bacterium; assembly: GCA_017648805.1. The sequence continues at coordinate 6,608 of JAGCIC010000155.1, read as the reverse complement.
AAGGGCATGGGTTACGGCATGGTCGTCTACCTGGCCTCCATCAGCGGCATAGACGGCGAGCTTTACGAAGCCGCGCTGATAGACGGCGCCAGCAAGTGGAAACAGACCAAGTACATAACCATTCCGCTGCTCAGACCCATAATGTCCATCATGCTTATACTCGCCGTGGGCAGCGTGTTCAGAAGCGACTTCGGTCTGTTCTATCAGGCGACCCGCAACGACGGCCGTCTGGTGTCCATAACCAACACGATCGACGTGTTCGTGTATAAGGCCCTGCTGGTCAACAGCAACATCAATATCTCCTCTTCGTCCTCCTTCCTGCAATCCGTCTGCGGCTGCATAATGGTCATCGCGGCCAACCTGGCGGTCAGGAAGATCGACCCCGAAGCGGGACTGTTCTAAATCCGGGGAAAGGAGACAAAGCAATGACTACAGCCGAAACCAAAAAAGCCAGGAAAATGGGCGACGCCGTCCTTAAGTATACACGTGTCTCCCCGGTGACCAACGTTTTCATAAGCGCGCTGTTTATCACGCTGGCGCTGCTGTGCTTCCTGCCCGCGCTGCTGGTGCTGATCGTGTCATTCTCGTCCGAGAGCAGCGTGCTCAACAAAGGTTACAGCTACGTGCCCCTGCAGTGGAGCGTTGAGAGCTACGCCTACCTGTTCAGGCAGAGCAGCTACATAACCCATTCGTTCATAAACTCCATAGGCATAACGCTGGTCGGCACGATCATCGGCCTGGTGCTGTGCTCCACCATGGGTTACGCGTTAAGCCGGCCCAACTACAGGCTCAGGAACTTCTTTACCTGGTTCATATTCATCCCCATGCTCTTCAGCGGCGGCCTGGTGGCCAGTTACATGATAAACACCCAGATGCTTGGTATGAAGAACACATACGCGGCGCTGGTGTTCCCCATGTGCTGCTCCAGCTTCTACATAATCATAATGCGCACCTTCTTCCAGACCTCGGTGCCGGACGCCATAATCGAGTCCGCGAAGATAGACGGCGCCAGGCAGATCAGGATATTCGCCCAGATAGTGCTGCCCATATCCCTGCCCGCCATCGCCACCATAGGCCTGTTCTACACCTTCGCCTACTGGAACGACTGGATGCTGGCCATGTATTACCTGAACACCAACCGGCAGGAACTGTTCCCCATGCAGTACGTGCTCATCAACCTGGAGAACAACATAGACTTCCTGTCCAGGAACAGTCAGTTCATGACCCCCGGCGAAAACACCAACCTGCCCAGCGAGACCGTGCGTATGACCATGGTCGTCATAAGCGTTGTGCCCATCGCCTGCTCCTATCCCTTCTTCCAGAAGTACTTTATCAGCGGCCTGACCATAGGCGCCGTAAAGGGATAGAAGGCGTTTTCCCGGCGGCATCGCCGGTGAGAAACGCGCGGCATCCGCATCTTATTTTATTTGAATCTTAGCCCAACGGGCTTAGATATAACAAAACAGGAGGAAGACCAAATGAAGAAACTCTTGACTCTGGTTTTGGCTCTCGCTCTGGTATTTACCTGCATGAGCATGGTAAGCGCCGAAGAAGAGCTCACCAAGATCACCTGGGTGTCCGGCTCCAGCGCCGTGAAAGACAACCAGATGATACTCGACTACCTGAATGAGCACTTCCTGAATGAGATGGGCATCGAACTGGACATCCAGTACTACGACAGCGACGCCACTCTGAGGACCGACATCAACAACGGCACCGTGTTCGACATCTACTTCACCTGCTCCTGGTACAACAACACCAACCAGGCGATCTCCGACAAACTGTTCGTAGGTCTGGATCCCCAGTTCATCCAGGAAGAAGCTCCCGGTCTGTGGGCGGCTCTGCCTGAGAGCGTGTGGGAGACCGCTGCCAGCGCGGACGGCAAGATCTATGCCATCCCGAACTGGAAGGACTACGCCGCTGAGAACTTCATCACCTACCCCGCCGACATCGCCAAAGAGCTCGGCTACGAGATCCCCGATAAGATCTCTGCCTGGGGCGAACTGACCGACTTCCTGGTAGACTGGAAAGCCACCCTGCCCGAAGGCGAGTATCCCGTGCTGGTAGGCGGCAACCCCGCCGGTCTGGAGTCCTCTTTCGACTTCATCGACAGAACCGCCATGGTAGGCTGCATCTTCGGCACCACCGAAGTGAAGTTCGTGTTTGACGATCCCGCTGTCATGGAGCGTTACGAGACCATGGCCGAGTGGATGAAGCTGGGTCTTGTCAATCCCGACGCAGCTCAGCTGACCGAGGAAGCCATCGACACCAAGAAGCCCCACATCGGCTTCGCCCAGGCTTGGGACGGTTACGACGGATACACCGTGTCCAACGGCTACAACACCGCTATGACCCGCTACGCCGGCCCCCAGCTGTCCGTGGACTCCATCCAGGGCTCCATGAACGCCTTCGGCGCCCACCTCGCCAATGACGAGGACAAGCTGGCCAAGTGCCTGCAGCTCTTCGAGCTCATCCACACCAACAAGCTCTTCGCCGACTGCCTGCGCTACGGTGTACCCGAGTATCACTGGAACTACGTAGACGGCGAGAAGTATCCCGACTTTGCCGGCGGCGTGCTGCGCACCCAGGCCGGTAAGGACAGCGGCGGATGCCCCTGGGCCTTCGCTCAGCCCGCTTACTTCTTCACCTCCATCGCCGTAGGCGATCCCGAGGATCCCAACACCCAGATCCCCAACTTCGCTCAGTATGACCAGTACCTGGCCACCATCGCGGCCGAAGGTCAGTCCTCTGCTATGGGCGGCTTCAAGATGGACACCTCCGAGTGGAAGGAAGCCCTGGCTCAGTTCAGCGCCATCAAGGACTCCTACTACAAGAATTTCTGCTCCGGCACCACTCCCATCGACGAAGTCAAGGACGAGTTCCTGGCCAAGATGAATGCTGTTGGTCTGCAGGAGTTCATCGCCGACGCTCAGCGCCAGCTCGATGAGTACCTCGCCAATCAGTAATCTGATCTGAGCGATTTTCGCCCTGCCGCAAGGCAGGGCGATTTTATGCAATAGAAGAGGAGGGACGGCATGCCGTCCCTCCTTTTTGTTTGTCTTTCTATCCTTTCAGCGCGACGTACAGATCGTTCACGTTGGTGCCGGTGGGGCCGGTGAACAACAGGTTTCCGACAGCCTTCAGGGCGTTATAGGCGTCGTGGAATTCGAGCGCGAAAGCGCAGTCCGCCCCGGCGCGCTGCAGTTCCGCAAGCGTGTCACCGTCCGCGTAGCCGCCCGCCGCGTCGGTGGGGCCGTCGGTGCCGTCCGAGCCAAAGGCGAACACCGCCGTGCCGGGCCTGCCGGACAGGGATTTTGCGGCGGAAAGCGCCGCTTCCTGGTTGCGGCCGCCTTTGCCGTGAGTGTCGCTTAAGCGCACCACGGTCTCGCCGCCCGCGATAAAGGCCGTTTTGACGTCGGGGGCGTTCATGGCGCTTTCGGCCAGGAGTTTACCGGCGTCTTTCGCCTCGCAGCACAATTCGCGGTTCAGTATGACTGGAGCATAGCCCAGCTTAAAGCAGGCGTCCGCCGCCGCGTCTATCAGTGTGTTCACGTCGCCTATTATCCCGCAGCGGGCGTTGGGGACGCTTTTCGGGGTCTCGTTTGCCAGCAGGCGGCGGATATCGGCGCTTACGGGTATGCTAAAGCGGTCTATCACTCCGAGCGCGTCTTCGCACGTGGAGGAATCGGCGGCGCAGGGGCCGGACGCGATCATGTCCAGCCGGTTGCCTATCACGTCCGAAAGTACCAGGCACTCCACATGTGCGGGGGCGCACCACAGGGCGAACCTGCCGCCCTTCACCCGTGACAGGCGCTTGCGCACGGCATTTATCCCTTCTATGCCGCAGCCGCTTGCCAGCAGGCGGTCCGTGAGCCGCTTAAGCTCCTCAAGGGGGATCAGCGGATCCTCGAACAGGCTGCTGCCCCCGCCGGAGAGCAGCATTAGCACCGTGTCGGAAGGACCGAGGTCCTTTGTCATCTCAAGCGCGGCGCGGGTGGCTGCGAGAGTGTTTTCATCAGGCACGGGATGCCCGGCCTCAAAGCACTCCATACGCGGCAGGGGATGGGGGATGTGGCCGTATTTGCTTATCACGATGCCCCGGCTCAACCGGTCTTTCAGCATTTCCGAAGCGGCCCGCGCCATGGGGAACGCGGCCTTGCCCACGCTGAGAACCAGCACCCTGCCCGGAAACTCCATTTCGGACAGAGCGTCGGCCGTTTTCTTGTCGGGGATATTCGCGTTTATCGCTTCGCGGACTATGTATTCCGCGTCGGCGCGCAGGCGTGCGTTCATTCGTTTTGCTCCTTGCCGTGTGTCACCGCTCTATGAACCAGCGGCCTATGTGGTTGCCTTCCAGTTCGCTTATGCGCTCGTAGAACAGGTATCTTTCCTGGCCGCATACGCGGATGGTGAAGCGGTCGCCCATGCCGCCCGCCTTGGAGGAGTGCAGAAAGCGCACGTCCAGCACACGGTCGATGTCGTATACCTGGCCGTCGCTCCAGATTATGGCCCGGGGATGCACGAAGCCGTCCTTGTCGAACTCCGCCCGGACGCGCACGTATACCTTGTGCGGATTTGTGTAAGCCATATCATTCTCCCATAAATGCGTTGGGCGGCAGGTAGGGCAGGGCATAGCGGCCACCCCGGCGGTTCATTTCCGCCAGCTCGATTATAAGCAGATTCACGTTCACGTTCAGCGTGCCCGCGCAGGCGTACAGGTCCATGCCCTGGCCTAAGCACTCCTGCATTTCGTCCGTGTCTATGAGCAGATGGGCGGCGAACACGTTGGCTTCGTATTCCACGCTGGTCTTCAGGTTGAACAGGTCGTACTCGCACAGCGCGCCCTTTTGCGCCAGGTCAAGGTGCAGGCGCGAATGCCCCAGCTCGTGGGCCAGCACGGCGGCGGCTTCGTGCTCGTCCAGGGAGGCGTTCAGGAATATGAACGGCAGCCCCAGCACCAGGCTGAAGGCGCCCTTCTGCGCCTCGAAATTCCGGTACAGCACGGTCACGCCCGTCCGCTCGGCCAGGAGGAAGGGATCCCGGGTGCCGAAACGCCTTACCAGCTTTTCCGCTTCAAGCCGGGCAAGCTCAGTCGTCTTCACTGTCGGCGGCCTCCGGCGCGCTGCTTATGCGCTTTTTCGCGATCCAGTAGGCGTCCTGTATGGCGAGCATCATCTCGTCCATGTCCCTGGAGCTCAGGCTGCCCCCCGCGTACAGGCTCTTGATCTGGCCTATCAGCCGGGCAGCCTCCTGCTTGGCGCCTTCGCCGTAGGTCTCGCCCGCTTTGTAGATGAAATCGCAGTTTTCGTCCATGAGCTCGCCGCTGTCCACGTTGAGCGCGTGGGACAGCGCCTCTATGGTGGCGCGGTGGCGGGGCAGCCTTTCCCCGCTCTCGTAATACGCCAGCGCCCGGCGGCTCAGCCCCGAAAGGCGGCTCAAGTCCTGCTGGCTCAGCCCCCGGCTTTTGCGGATCTTTATAAGCTTGTCTGCAAACTGCATATTCAGCGCTCCTTTTTGCACATTTCTTGGTTTTTGCACACATATTATAATGCAATTGTTCCCGCGTGTCAAGCGGTTTTCTGCACAATTTCCTGAATATTTTTCAGATATGTGCAATAATGCGCAATCAGCCGCCCGCGCGTACGAGTGCCATCATTCTTAATACTATCGTGCTTGCATTTAACCTTGCATATGATACAATGTATGCCGAATTTGAAGGAAGGTGCAAAAAATGACTGACGTAACCATAATTTCCGGTTTTCTGGGCGCGGGCAAGACCACGCTTATAAAAAAACTCCTCTCCGACGTGTTCAAAGGGCAGAAAGTGGTGCTGCTGGAAAACGAATACGGCGAGGTGGGCATAGACGGCGGCTTCATGAAGGACAGCGGCATACAGATCACCGAGCTCAACAGCGGCTGCATCTGCTGCACCCTGGCGGGTGACTTCCAGGACGCCATAAACGAAATAGTCGATAAATTCGCGCCCGACCGGCTGATCATCGAGCCCAGCGGCGTAGGCAAACTCAGCGATATCCGCCGCGCGGTGGAGACCATCGCCAAAGAGGGCAGGATCCGCCTGGGCGGCAGCGCCACGGTGGTGGACGCCAACAAGTGCAAAATGTACCTCAAAAACTTCGGCGAGTTCTTCATCGACCAGGTGAAGTGCGCCGAAACGGTGATATTCTCCCGTTCCCAGCTGGTGAGCGAGGACAAGCTGAAGACCGCCTTCGACATGATCCGGGAACTCAACCCCGACGCGCGCATAATCACCACGCCCTGGAGCGAGATCTCCGGCCGGATAATCTTTGACGCCATCGAGCATCCCGCTTCCCTCATAGACGTGAACAGCGTGGTGCCGCCCCACGAGCATCATCACGACGATGACGACGAGGACGAGGAAGAGGAGCACGAGCATCACCATCATCACCATGACGGTGACGACGATGAGCACGATGAGCATGAGCATCACCATCATCATGATGACGATGACGACGATGACGATGAGCATGAGGAGCACGAACATCATCATCACCATGACGATGACGACGATGACGAGCACGAGGAGCACGAGCATCATCACCATCACGACGAGCACGGCCACCACCATC
>JAGCIC010000154.1 GCA_017648805.1 Clostridia bacterium | reverse complement strand
CTCATCCGCGCGGGCGAAGTGGTGGCGTTCCCCACCGAGACCGTGTACGGCCTGGGCGCGGACGCGGGCAACCCGGACGCCATAGCCCGGATATTCGAAGCCAAGGGGCGTCCCCAGGACAACCCGCTCATCGCCCATATATGGGATGTGTCGATGCTGCCCGGGGTGATCTCGGGAGAACTGCCGCCCTGGGCGAAGACGCTGGCGGACAGGTTCTGGCCGGGCCCGCTCACCATGATACTGCCTAAGGGCGAAAGGGTGTGCCTTGAGTGCACCGCGCATCTGGACAGCGTGGGCGTGCGCCTGCCGGAAAACATATGGGCGCGGGAGCTTATAAGGCTCAGCGGCGTGCCCATCGCCGCCCCCAGCGCCAACACCTCGGGCCGGCCCAGCCCCACTTTGGCAAAACATGTTTACGACGACATGAAGGGGCGCATACCCCTGATACTGGACGGCGGGGAAGCGAATGTGGGCGTAGAGAGCACGGTCATAGACGCGAGGACGCTCCCGGTAAGGATACTGCGCCCGGGCGGGATCACAAGAGAGATGATCCTCGACGCGCTGGGCGACGTGGAAGTGGACGCGGGCGTGATGCGTCCCCTCGCCAAAAACGAGGTGGCGCGCTCCCCCGGCATGAAATACCGCCACTACGCCCCCCAAGGCAGCCTTACGATAGTGGAGGGCGAAGAAAACGCGGCGGCAAAGAAGATAATCGAGCTGTACGACGCCTTCGAGGGAGAAAAGCGCGTTTTCGCGATGGAAGCGCACCTTTCCCTGTACGGCGGCAGGAACACGGTGTCCCTGGGAAAGGACAAGCGGGAGGCGGCGCACAGGCTGTTCGCACTGCTCAGGGAGATGGACGACCTGGGCGTAAAGGCGATCTTTTCCGAAGCCGTGGACGAAACGGACATAGGGCTCGCGGTGATGAACCGCATGGGGCGGGCGGCCGCCTTCAATATAATAAAAGTGTAGAGGTGCGAGTATGGCAAAGTATGTGATCGGAATCGACTACGGCACGCTGTCCGCCAGAGCGCTGGTGTGCGAGGTGGGCACGGGCAGGGAACTGGGTGAGGGCGTGTTCGAATACCCCCACGCGGTCATGGACGAATGTCTGCCCGACGGCACCGTGCTTCCTCCCGACTGGGCGCTGGAGCATCCCCGGGATTATCTGGACGCGCTGTGCGCGGCAGTGCCCGAAGCGCTCAAAAACGCGGGCGTCGACAAGGACGACGTGATCGGCCTGGGCATAGACTTTACCGCCTGCACCCTGATGCCGATAGACAAAAACGGAGATCCGCTTTCCGACAAATATCCCTCCCGCCCCCACGCGTACGTGAAGCTGTGGAAGCATCACGCCGCTCAGGAGCAGGCCAACCGCCTGAACCGCATCGCGGAGGAAACGGGCGAGAAGTGGCTGAAGCGCTACGGCGGCAAGATCTCCAGCGAGTGGATGTTCCCCAAGCTCATGCAGACGGCGGAGGAGGACCCGGAGCTGTTCAAAGAGGCCGACCGCTTCATGGAGGCGGGAGACTGGGTGATACTGCGCCTGACCGGCAAAGAGACCCGCTCCAGCTGTATGGCGGGCTACAAGGCCATATGGAGCAAGCGGGAAGGCTATCCGTCCAGGGAGTTCCTGAAGAAGCTCAATCCCCTGCTGGAGAACGTGGTGGAGGAAAAGCTGGGCAAGGTGACCTCCATAGGCTCCAAGGCGGGCGAGCTCACCGAAGAGATGGCCGCGAAGCTGGGCCTTAATCCCGGCACGGCGGTTGCGGTGTGCAACGTGGACGCCCACGTGTCCCTGCCCCCGGCGGGCCTGACCCAGAAGGGCAGCATGCTGATGGTGATGGGCACCTCCAGCTGCCACATAATGCTGGGCGACGAGGAGAAGATCGTGCCCGGCATGTGCGGCGTGGTGGAAGACGGCGTTGTGCCGGGGCTGTTCGGTTACGAGGCCGGGCAGAGCTGCCTGGGCGACCACTACAACTGGTTCGTGGACAACTGCGTGCCCGAAGCCTACGAGATCGCCGCCCGGGAAAAGGGCATGAACACCCACCAGTACCTGACCTCCCTGGCGGAAAAGCAGAAGCCCGGCGAAAGCGGCCTGCTGGCGCTGGACTGGTGGAACGGCAACCGTTCCGTGCTGGTTGACGTGGACCTGACGGGCATGATGCTGGGCATGACGCTCACCACCAAGCCGGAGGAGATCTACCGCGCGCTGATCGAGGCCACTGCCTACGGCACCCGCATAATCATCGACACCTTTGAGGAAAACGGCGTGAAGATAGACAAGCTGTTCGCCTGCGGAGGCATTTCCCAGAAAAACCCCTTCCTGATGCAGCTGTTCGCGGACGTGCTCAAGCGGGAGATCCGCATCGCTCGTTCCACCCAGACCCCCGCCCTGGGCAGCGCCATGTTCGGCGCCGTGGCGGCGGGAAAAGCCAAGGGCGGCTACGACAGCATCGAACAGGCCGCGGAGGAGATGGGCGGCGCGCTGCCCACCGTATACGTGCCCAACGGGGAGAACGGCAGGGTCTACGACGAGCTTTACGCCGAATACCGCCGCCTGCACGACTATTTCGGCAGGGGAGAGAACGACGTGATGAAGCGGCTCAAGGATATCCGCCGCCGCCAGAGGGCTTGACAGAATCCCCGGCGGGGTTTAGAATGTCACCAAACAGAAACTACGGAGGATCATAATGGATATTTTCCAGAAGTGCGCCGAATACACACTGGCGGACGATATAAAAAAGGCGGGCGTTTATCCGTACTTCCACGCGCTGGAGTCCCGGCAGGACAAGGAAGTCATAATGGAAGGCAAGCGCCGCATCATGCTGGGCAGCAACAACTACCTGGGCCTGACCACCCACCCCGAGGTCATCGAGGCGGGCATCAAGGCGTATGAGCAGTACGGCAGCGGCTGCTCCGGCTCCCGTTTCCTGAACGGCACGCTCAGGATGCACCTGGAGCTGGAAAAAGAACTGGCCGAGTTCCTGGGCAAGGACGGCATAGTGACCTTCTCCACCGGCTTCCAGACCAACCTGGGCATCATCTCCAGCATCGTGGGCCACGGGGACTTCGTGATCTGCGACGCGGAGAACCACGCCTCCATATACGACGGCTGCAAACTGAGCTGGGGCCGCATGGTCACTTACGCCCACGCGGACATGGACGCGCTCAGGACCCAGCTGGCCAAGATCCCCGACAAGGCGGGTAAGCTGATAGTGACCGACGGCGTGTTCTCCATGGGCGGCGACATCGCCAAGCTCCCCGAGATCTGCGCGTTGGCAAAGGAATTCGGCGCCCGCGTCATGGTGGACGACTCCCACGCCCTGGGCGTTATAGGCAAGGGCGGCAGGGGCACCGCCAGCTACTACGGGCTGGAGGACCAGGTGGACATCATAATGGGCACCTTTTCCAAGTCCCTGGCGTCTCTGGGCGGATTCATGGCCGCGAACAAGACAGTGGTCAACTTCGTGATGCACAATTCCAGGCCCTACATCTTCTCCGCTTCCATGCCTCCCGCCAACTGCGCCGCCGCGCTGACCGCTTTAAGGATAATCAAGCGCGAGCCGGAAAGGGTGAAGCGCTTAAGCGACTTAAGCGCCTACGCCAGGCAGGGCTTCAGAAAGCGGGGCATCAAGATAATCGAGTCCGATACGCCCATCATCCCCGTGTACACCTACGAACTGGAAAATACCTTCCAGAAAGCCAAGGAGCTGTACGAAGAGGGCGTGTACGTGAACCCCGTCATTCCTCCCGCCACCCAGCCGGGCAACTGCCTGCTGAGGACCAGCTACATGGCGACCCTCACCGAGGAACTGATAGACGAAGCGCTGGACATCTTCGACAAGGTGCTCAAAAGATAAACTACGCGATGCGGCCCCGAGGGAAACTTTCCACGGGGCCGCGCCGATTTTGAACGGACGGTGAAGCATGGCGCCCATGCGTCACCGGTTTTTATGGACGGAAATATATGATCCACGGGACGAAAGCGAGAGAACGAAAATGAAAAAGACCGTCGCGCTGCTGCTCGACGGCGAAACGGACATCATATTCTGCGCGGGACCTTCCGAAGCGCAGGTAAAAGAGGCGAAGGCAAAGAACGTGGAGTTCGAGTACACGCTGTTCGGATACGAGTCCTTCGTGTTCATAGTCAACCCGGAAAATCCACTTGAAGACATCAGCGTGGAGCAGATAAAGGCGATATACTCCGGGGAACTCACGGCCTGGGACGAACTGGGAGCGGAAGGGCTGGGGGAGATAATCGCCTACCAGCGCCATGAGGACAGCGGCAGCCAGACCGCGCTGGAAAAGCTGATGGGGGACACGCCCATCATGGAAGCGCCGCAGATGTACGTGTCCGACGGCATGGAAGACATATTGATGTGATCGAGTACCGCAACCTGCCCAACGCCATAGGCTACACCTTTCGCTTTTTCTGCGCGGATATGGCGGGCAGCAAGGTGAAGCTGCTGGCGATGGACGGAGCGGAGCCCACGGTGGAGAACATCTCAAACGGCAGGTATCCGATCATAACGCCCCTGTACGCGGTGACGCGCAAGGGCGAAAGCAACCCCAACGTAAAGCGCCTGCTGGACTTCCTTACCGACCCGCAGGGGCAGGAACTGGTGGAAAAAGCGGCTACGTGGGCCTGGGGAACGGGTAAAAGCAGCATCGGGCAGGCATAAATGCGGGGAAGGGCGGCGGTAAAACGCCGCCTTTCCGTTTGGCAAAGTGTTACAAAATTAAGACAGAATATTACGAACTTTATCTTTACAACACCCGTCCAAAAGAGTATGATATAACTGAGGTGAGATATATTGTATACTTCCCGTGATTACGAAAAGGCGTTCGGAAAGACGAACGCGCGGATAATACTCGGCGTTGCGCTGATCGCGCTGGGGGTGGCGGGGATAGTCACGCTGACCCTGTTAAGGCAGAAGATCGCGCTGTATATATTCACGGCGGTTATGTATCTGGTATGCTTTTTCGTGTGGAGCTACAAGATCGCGCCCTGGCTCAAGTACAAAAAGTTCCTTAAGGAGCTCAAAAGCGGCCAGAGGAAGCACGCCACGCTGATCTACCGCGGCGCGGCGTTCGAGACCCGCATGTACGACGGCGTGGAAGTGTGGGACCTGGACTTTTACGAGGAAGACGGCCAGACCGAGCGCCTGCTGGTGCTGGATGCCGAATACAAAAAACCCGAGCTGCGGGAAGGACAGAAAGTCAAAGTGGAATCCTACGGCAGCTTTATAACCAAACTCGATCCGGAGGACTGAAATGCGTAAACTTCTGAGCGTACTGCTGGCGGTTATCATCTGTGTGAGCGGCTTTTCCGCGTTCACGGAAGAGGAGACGGAAACTCCCCCCGTGACGCCCGGCGGACGCGGGGCGGTAGAGGTCATAGACGAGCAGATAGAGGGTGAGGACGAGGCCACCGACGAGTTCGACCTGGCGGGAGACCAGGTGGTGTTCGACCCCATAGACGAGATCGCCCTGGACGACGTGGCCATCACCAACGCGCTGGACACGCTGGACGGCGTAAGGAATATCCTGCTGCTGGGTCTTGACAGCCGCGGCAGCGCCACGAGCGTAAAAAACGGGCGCAACGGCGCGCTGCCCCGCAGCGACACCATGATGCTGCTGAGCGTGAACATCGAAAACAAAACCATAAAATTAGTTTCGTTCCTGCGCGACCTGTACGTGGAGATCCCCGGCAACAAAAACAACCGTCTGAACGCCGCTTACGTGTTCGGCGGGTATGAACTGCTGGCCAAGACGCTGGAGAGGAACTTCGGCGTGAAGCCGGACGCCTACGTGGCGGTGAACCTGGCGGGGCTGGTGGAAGTGATCGACCAGCTGGGCGGTCTTTACGTGGACGTGCCCGCCAACAAGGTGGACAGGGTGAACGCGGTAATTTACTGGTATAACGACCAGGTGCTGGGCAAGAAGGACAACCGCTCCGACTACCTCACCCACGGCGGCTACCAGCTTTTGAACGGCAAGCAGGCGGAAGCCTGGGCCAGGTACCGTTACAGCGAAAGCGATTTCCAGCGCACCGAAAGGCAGAGAAAGCTGATCGAGCTGGTGTTCGACAGGATCACCGAGATGTCCGTTACGGAGCTGGCGAGCTTCGCCATGAAGAACATGAACCTGGTCAGGACGAACATGACGCTCAACGAACTGGTCACGCTGGCGCCCGCCGTGCTGGCCATGAAGGGCGCCGAGATACAGCAGCTCACCATTCCGCGCTCCGACGCCTATACCAGCCAGAGGATCAGCGGCATGGCGGTGCTGGTGCCTGACAGGAACATGAACATAAGGGCGATAAAGGATTTCTTCTCAAAATGATCTCAAGCCGTGAACGCTTCCGGGCGGTGTTTTCGAGCGACCTTCAGGGCATGGACCGCCTGCCGGTCATCGAATGGGCGAGCTGGTGGCACCTGACGCTCGACCGCTGGGCCGGAGAGGGCCTGAAAGCGGACCTGTCCGGCGAGGAGCGCTTTCGTGCGCTGGGGCTGGATCCCCACAGGCAGCTGTGGTTCAGGCACACTTCGCCCTCCTGCCCGAAGCCACCCGCCCAGGGCAAAGGCCTGATGGAAGACCGCGAGAGCTACCTGAAGCTCAAGCCTTATCTGTACCCGCAAGAAGAGATCTTGCGGGTAAAAAAGATAATGGAGGAGTGGAAAACAGACCAAAGTCGGAATATAATCTGGTTCAGCATGGACGGCGGGTTCTGGTTCCCGCGCACGCTGTTCGGCATAGAGGCGCACCTGTATTCGTTCTACGACGAGCCGGAACTGTATCACGAGATACTGGAGGACCTGGCGGAATACCAGCTTAAGGTAATGGACGCCATATACTCCGTGTGCACCCCGGTGTTCATGACCATAGCGGAGGACATGAGCTACAACAAGGGGCCGATGCTGTCAAAAAACATGTTCGCGGAATTCCTGAAGCCGTACTACGACACGGTAGTGCCGTATATCCGCTCCAAAGGCACGCG
>JAGCIC010000153.1 GCA_017648805.1 Clostridia bacterium | reverse complement strand
TCGGTTCCGATGGCCATCGGCCTCCTGTTCCAGCAATTATACAACACTGCGGACGCGTTCATCGTGGGATATTTCCTGGACGACAACGCCCTGGCCGCGGTGGGCAGCGGCGTAGGCGTCATAACCAACCTGATACTGGGCTTCTTCGTGGGCCTGATAAGCGGCGGCACGGTGATGATCTCCCAGGCTTACGGCGCGAATGACCGGGACAGACTGGGCCGCGTGCTGCACACCTGCTTCGTGTTCTGCCTGTGCGTGGGCGCCGTGATCACGGTCGCCGGCTATTACCTGGCCCCCGTCGCCCTGCGCCTGATAAACACCCACGACGTGCTGATGGCGGACTCCACAAGGTACCTGCGCATATATCTCGTGGGCGCGATCCCGCTGCTTACCTACAACCTGTTCCAGGGCACATTGCAGGGAGTGGGACAGAGCAGGCGTCCGTTCAAGTACCTGATCGCCAGCTGCCTTATAAACATCGCTCTGGACCTGCTGTTCGTGGGCGGGCTGGGCTGGAAAGTTGCGGGCGCGGCCTGGGCCAGCGTGCTGTCCATGTGCACCTGCACGGGCCTGGCGCTCAGGCATTTTCTGACCACCGACGGCGCGCACAGGTTTTCCTTCTCGAAGGTCAGAGTCGACATGCCCTCCCTTAAGCGCATGATGCGGATCGGCCTGCCCAGCGGCTTTCAGTCCTCGCTGTACAGCGTGTCCAACATAATCATCCAGGCCGCGTTAAACGGCCTTAACGACACGCCCCTTATCACCGCCTGGACCGCCACGGGGCGGCTGGACGGCTTTTACTGGGTCACCACCAGCGCCTTCGGCGTAGCCATCTGCGCGTTCGCGGGACAGTGCTACGGAGCGGGAAAGTATGAGCGTATGAAACAGGCCATGAAGGTATGCATGGGCATAAGCCTCGCGGTGACCGCCGCGCTGTCCGTAACGCTCCTGTCCGTCGCCCGCCCCGTGTACCGCCTGTTCGTGGAGCATGAGACCACCATAGACAAGGCGATAGAGATAATGTGGTGCTTCGTGCCCTTCTACGTGCTGTGGAGCTACATCGAGGTCATGACCGGCACCCTGCGCGGCATGGGCGACACCTTCGTGCCCATGATAATCACGCTTATCGGCACCTGCCTGTTCCGCGTGCTGTGGATGACGCTGCTGGTGCCCGTCTGGCCCACCATTCCCGGCATCAGCCTGGTGTATCCCGTATCCTGGCTGATCACCGGCGCGGCGTTTACCGTCTACTTCCTGCGCAAACTGCGCCGCGGCATCATTTAGGATATCAGTTTACAGAATATTCATAAATAATTAATATGTTGCGGCTTACTGCCGACCGTGTCTGTGATAAGATATATAGGTTAGATTATGCTATAAGGGGGATGAGCGCGTGGAAGACTTGTCTAAGCTGAACATCAGCGCCGGACTCAAGACCACACTGCGCGCCATAGCCCAGGGCAAAGCCCAAAAGGTTTACGTGGCCGAGGACGCCGACGTGTTCGTAAGGCGCCAGGTCGTCGAAGCCGCCGCCGGAAAGGGCGTCGAAGTCGAGCGTGTGCCCGATATGAAAGCCCTCGGAAAAGCCTGCGCGCTGAGCGTGAAATGCGCCTGCTGCGCGGTGCTCGGGGCATAATCCCCAAATCACAGCGTATACTTCTTCCAGGGTTGCGGAAGCTGTATATATTTAGACCCTGTACTCATGGAGGTGTTTGAGTGCCTACAATCAATCAGATGATTCGTCATGGTAGGGAAAAGGTCACCAAAAAGTCCAATTCTCCTATCCTGCAGTCCTGCCCGCAGAAGCGCGGCGTGTGCCTGTCGGTTAAGACGCAGACCCCCAAGAAGCCGAACTCCGCGTTAAGAAAGATCGCGCGTGTCCGTCTGACCAACGCTATCGAGGGTACCTGCTACATCCCCGGCATCGGCCACAACCTGCAGGAGCACTCCGTCGTGCTGATTCGCGGCGGCAGAGTGCGCGATCTGCCCGGCGTTCGCTACCACATCATTCGCGGCGCGCTGGACACCGCAGGCGTTTCCAAGCGTATGCAGGCGCGTTCCCTTTACGGGGCGAAGAGGCCTAAGAAGTAATTTAAGGCAAGCCGTTTTGCGTCCGAACCCGCCCGCCTTTGTTGGAACGCGAAGCCGGGAGCAATTAGGACGATAAAGCGGGTCGTTCAGGCCGCGCCAAGGGCCTGAAAAGACGTTTGCCCGTCACTGTTTAAGCTATCTGCCATATAAAGGGAGGAATTATATAAAATGCCAAGACGTGGATTTATACCGAAGAGGGAAGTGCTTCCCGATCCGGTTTACGGCACGGTTATCGTGACCAAGCTTATAAACCAGATTATGTACGACGGCAAGCGCGGCGTCGCCCAGAGGGTGTGCTACGGCGCGTTTGAGAAGGTCGCCGAAAAGACCGGCAAGGACGCCAACGAGGTGTTCGCCCAGGCTATCGCCAACATCATGCCCGCCCTGGAAGTCAAGGCCCGCAGAGTCGGCGGTTCCACCTATCAGGTGCCTGTGGAGATCCGCCCCGAGCGCCGTCAGACTCTGGCTCTCAGGTGGCTGGTAATGTTCAGCCGCAAGAGGGGCGAGAGAGACATGGCCGACAGGCTCGCCGCCGAGATCATCGACGCATCCAACAATACCGGCAACGCAGTTAAGCGCCGTGAGGATATGCACAAGATGGCCGAGGCGAACAAGGCGTTTGCCCACTATCGCTGGTAAAAACTTTAAGACCGTCACAAAGCATAACCGCGCGGCATAAGGACGTGAACCACGTCCCTGTTTCCCGCGCGGTTTTTAATGTATATTCGGAACCTGGGGCATAGCCCCGAAAGGATAAATTAGTGGCAAGAACACAGGAGCTGGAAAAGCTGTGCAACATCGGCATAATGGCCCACATAGCCGCGGGCAAGACCACCACCACCGAGCGCATACTGTTTTACACGGGGCGCACCCACAGGATGGGCGAGGTGCACGAGGGTCTGGCCACCATGGACTGGATGGAGCAGGAGCAGGAGAGGGGCATAACCATCACCTCCGCCGCTACCACCTGTTTCTGGCGCGGGCATCAGATAAACATAATCGACACTCCCGGCCACGTGGACTTCACCGTGGAAGTCGAGCGCTCCCTGCGCGTGCTGGACGGCGCCGTGGCAGTGTTCTGCGCCAAGGGCGGCGTCGAGCCCCAGAGCGAGACCGTGTGGAGGCAGGCCACCAAGTACGGCGTGCCCCGCCTGGCCTACGTGAACAAGATGGACATCGTGGGCGCCAACTTCTTCCGCGTCGTCAGCATGATGAAGGAAAAGCTGGGCTCCAACGCCGTGCCGATACAGCTGCCCATAGGCCGCGAAGACAGCTTCAAGGGCATCGTGGACCTGATCGCCATGAAGGCGGAGATCTACACCGACGACCTGGGCACCGTTATGGAAGAGAGCGACATCCCCGCTGACATGCTGGAGGAAGCTCAGCGCTACCATGACGAAATGGTGGAAAAAGTCGCCGAAACCGACGACGACCTCACCGAGAAGTTCCTGGACGGCGAGGACATCACCGCCGAGGAGCTGAAAGCCGCCATCAGGAAAGCCACCATAGCCGGGCAGATCAACCCCGTGCTGTGCGGCACTTCCTACCGCAACAAGGGCGTACAGCCCCTGCTGGACGCGGTGGTGGACTACCTCCCCTCCCCTCTCGACGTGCCTTCCATAAAGGGCGTGCTCAAGAGCACGGGCGAGGAGATAGAACGGCATCCCTCCGACAGCGAGCCCTTCTCCGCCCTGGCCTTCAAGGTAATGGTCGACCCATTCGTGGGCAAGCTGGTATTCTTCCGCGTATACTCCGGCGTGCTCAAGAGCGGCTCTTACGTGTATAACGCCACCAAGGGCAAGCGCGAAAGGATCGGGCGTATACTGCGCATGCACGCCAACCACCGCGAGGAGATCGAAGAAGTGGCTACCGGCGATATCGCCGCCGCCGTGGGCTTTAAGGAGACCACCACCGGCGACACGCTGTGCGTGGAAAATAAGCCCATAATCCTGGAGAGCATGGAGTTCCCGGAGCCTGTCATCAGGGTCGCCATAGAGCCCAAGACCAAGGCGGGCCGCGACAAGATGGCCGACGCGCTGATGCGCCTGGGCACGGAAGACCCCACCTTCAAGACCTACACGGACGAGACTACCGGCCAGACCATCATAGCCGGCATGGGCGAACTGCACCTGGAGATCATCGTGGACCGCCTGCTCAGGGAGTTCCGCGTCGAAGCCACGGTGGGCAAGCCCCAGGTGGCCTACAAGGAGTGCATCACCCGCACTTCCCGCGCGGAAGGCCGATTCGTAAGGCAGACCGGCGGCCACGGCCAGTACGGTCACTGCGTGATCGAGATCTCTCCCCTGGAGCCCGGCAGCGGCTACCAGTTCGAGGACAAGACAGTGGGCGGCGTGATCCCCAAAGAATTCATCCAGCCCATTTCCGACGGCGTGAAGGAAGCCGCCTTAAGCGGCGCGCTGGGCGGCTACGAAGTCGTGGACTTCAAGTGCACCCTGCTGGACGGCTCCGCCCACGAAGTGGACTCCAGCGAGATGGCGTTCCACATCGCCGGTTCCCTGGCGTTCAAGGAAGCGGTCAAAAAGGCCGAATCCACGCTCATGGAGCCTGTGATGAAGGTGGAGATCGTGGTGCCCGACGATTACCTGGGCGCCGTTGTGGCGGACCTGAACTCCCGCCGCGGGCGTCTTACCGGCACCGACCAGAACGGCGACCTCCACGTGGTGGACGCGCTGGTGCCCTTAAGCGAAATGTTCGGCTACGCCACGGAGCTGCGCAGCCGTTCCCAGGGCCGCGGGACCTTCACCATGCAGTTTGCCCAGTACGAGAGCGTTCCCAAGAACGTGGCTTCCAAGATCCTGGGCAGCGCCAACTGGTACGCATAAGCCGGAAGCGCGAAACTGATTCATTCATGCATAATTGCCCAGCCGTCATTGGCGGAGGCAATTGCACATATTGACCAAGTAATTACAAAATCGGAGGATTGATATTCATGGGAAAGGCAAAATTTGAGCGCACGAAGCCGCATGTAAAC
>JAGCIC010000152.1 GCA_017648805.1 Clostridia bacterium | reverse complement strand
GTGGCCACGAATCCCCGGCAGGTGGAGCACGTAAACGACGCGTCCATACAGCTGAACGGTTCGGGCGCGGAGACGGGGATATATTCTTTCGGCTGCATGCACCCGGAGTATCCGGAGCCGGAAAAAGAGCTGGAACGGCTGAAAGCCGCCGGCATACGGGGCATAAAGCTGCATCCCGTGTACCAGGGCGTGGATCTCGACGACGAAAGGTTTTTAAGGATACTCAAAGCTGCCTTCGGCCTGAACATGTGGGTATTGATCCACGCGGGGCTGGACGTGGGTTTCCCGGGGGTAGAGCACGTGTCACCGCGCATGATTTTGCGGGTGACCGAGCTTCTCGGAAGCGAAAGGCTCATACTGGCTCACATGGGTTCCTGGCGGCAGTGGGAAGAGGCGTGCGGGCTGCTGAGCGGCACGGGCGTCATGATTGATACCTCCTTCTCGATCGGCAGCATGACCCCGGCGGACGATACCGTTACGCAGCCGGAAATGCTGACCCTGAGCGAGGCGGAGGACATGATCGGGGCCTACGGCGCGGATAAGGTGCTGTTCGGCACCGATTCCCCATGGGGTGGGCAGAAGCAGAGCCTCGAGCTGTTCGGGCAGCTTAAGCTGACAGAGGCGGAGAAAGAAAAGATACTTTGCCTGAATGCCAAAAGAGTGCTCGGAATATAGGTGCGGCCACTATGCAACGCCCGATACGGGTGGTATAATGGCAACATGAAATACAGGGAGGTGCTGTAAATGAAACGCAGGCTGTTTTCTTTCCTGCTGGCGCTGGTGCTGCTGTCCGTACTTTCGCAGACGGCTTTCGCGGACGATACCATGGACGCGCTGACCAGCTTCGGCTACTGCTCCCAGGGCGGGATAGTGGCGTTTGAAACGTATTACCCCGACATAGAAGGCAAGGCGCTTATAGCCGTGTACTATGACGATTTCGATCATCCGCTGGCCACTTCCATGCAGGCGGCACAGGACGGCACGGACTTTTACGGCATCCCCGCCGCGTTCCTTGCGAAGAGCATAGAAGACGCGGCATGGGCGCTGGTAGTGGTACCCATGTATACCGACGACGGCAGCGCCGTGTGGGCGGGCGTGTTCGCGGTGGACTTAAGCACCATAACGTATTACGAGCCTTACGGTACTTACGAGCAGAATACGGTGATCATCCTCCAGAACGGCAAGGGGGAGTGGGACATAACCGAATCCCTGGAAGCCATAAACGAGGAGTTCTTCGCGCCCAGGCATGCCCAGACGTATATTTCCCCCGCAGAACGGGACTACGAGTATGATCTGGGCCTCGAGTACATGGAGCAGGGACTGTATTTCAGCGCCTACGAGTTGTTCATCGAAAGCGGCACCAGGGGTGCCGACGAACTGGCGGAAAGCTGCATACTGCCCTGGCCGAAGAACGGCGAGGTGTGGCGCGCGGAGGGCATAGGCGCGGGTGACATGGAATTGACGATAGACGTGAACCAGCCGGACGACACGGCGTACTTTGCGCGCCTGTACCTGGACGGCACTCATGTGAGCGACTTGTTCGTGGGCGGCACGGGCTCAGCCACGGTGCGCCTGCCCGGCGGCAATTACACCATCAAGGACGGCAGCGGCAAGACTTACTACGGCGTAAGGGAGATGTTCGGCAGATACGCCAGCTACGAGACGCTGGAGTACGACGAGGAAGGCACTACGGTCGCCAACCTGCAAAAAGGGCACGGCTACGTCCTGAGCATAAACATAACCCAGAGCGAAAGAGATCCCGAAGCCAAGGACGTGTTCTCCTCGGGCGAAGATTTCGATAACATGGTGGAATAGTTTTCGGACAAAGCGCGCCGCCCCGGCATTTTTGCCGGGGCGGCGTTTTTGCGCGCTATAAGGTTTGGAAACCGAAGGAGATCAGGCTGAGCCGCCTTTTCGGCACCGGGTGTTCGCTGCCGGGGAGCACCTGATCGAAGGTGCCGTATTTGCCCAGGGTGCTCACCGTCGGGTAGGGTACGCTCCAGAAACCCTTGGTGCATACGCTGAAACGGGATATCCGTTCCCGGGCGGAGGACAGGCGGAAGCGCTTGACTGCGCCGTTCAGATCCGCCGTAAAGCAGTTGTTCGGACAGTCGAAGCCGAGCTTAAGCTCCAGTATCCCGCCCGTTTCGTAGGCCGTCCAGTATTCTGTCCTGCCCGCGGAGTAGGCGTGCACGCGTTTTTCGCCGTCAAACACTATGCCCGCGGCGTACCCGCCTGCATCGTCTCTGAGCCACACGCAGATCTCCGCGCCGGGACAGACCTCGTCCACCCTGAACTTGAGCGCCGTTTCGCCTTTTTCTGAAAGCGGCAGGCACCTTTCCGCCCGGGCCATGTCGGCGGGCTCCGCGTCGGCCAGGCGCAGTTCGCCTTTTTCAAAGCGCACGGGCGCCCAGCAGGGGGAGTATACGCTCCAGCCGCCCGCTTCGGCGCTGTCGGAAAAGTTTTCGCGTATGCACCGGGCGTCCTCGTCATCAAGCGGCAGGGGGATAAGGGAGATCCAGATGTCCTCCTTGTTCACGGAATAGACCACGGGCAGCATCCCGTCCGGCCTGGGATTGCCCTCCGCGATGCCCCGCATGTACTGGGGACCCGGGTTTTTGTCCCGCCCGCCGTAACGCGCGGGGGCGATGTCTCCCGTCACGGCGCGCATGTGCCCGAAGGAATAGCCGTCCTCGCCCCTGACCACGGCCAGCGGCCAGCGGTGCTGCCCGTCGGGGGTGGGGTTGTATATGAGCGCGTACTTGCCGTCCGGGGTCTGCTGACCCCACACCTTGCCGGTCGAGGTCTTAATGTCGGGATTCGCGGTTATCTCTCCGAAGGAATCCGCATTCTCGGTCAGCATGGACAGCCCCATTTTGAACAGGGTGACGGTTTTGCCGTCCTTCGCGGTGTAGAAGCAGGGCGCCTTGCCCAGCTTTACGGGGAACAGGCCGGTGTCCCTTTGCTGCTCCTCGTACATCTGGTTGAGTACGCGGCGGTTTTTAAGCAGTTCCCGGCAGGCGCAGACGAATTCCCCGTCGGGGCTGTTTTCAAAATGCGAATAGGCGGGCACGTTGGCTTCCGTGTAGCCGGCGGCCTCGTTGTATATAAGGAAGTATATATCGCCCAGACTGCCGTCCGGGAACAGGCGCCTTGCCGCCCTGCCCACGCCCCAGCCGTCGCAGGGGGAGGCGCAGCGGTGGTCGTAGGCGATGCCGTAAAAGCACAGCTCCAGCATCACGCCGTTTTTGGCGCAGTAAAAGCCCATGCGCTGGTGGGCGCAGGTGGGGGTCGAGGCGGGCATGTTTTCCGACCGCCTGCCCCTGTAGCAGTCAAGGGGCACTTCTATCGACGGAAAGATCACCTGCGGCTTTGACCAGGCGACCCCGTCCGGGCTGGAAGACATGAGCGTGTGGCCCGCGGGGTCGTGCTCGTTGACGGGATTGGACAGGTACTCGGCGTAGAACCTTCCGTGATACCAGGCCAGCATGGGGGCGTGGTTGTAGGTCCAGCCCAGGCCTTCCGCCGTGTCCGGCAGGGCGCGGTCCGCCCTGAGTATCTGGTAACTCTTTACGCCTTTCTGGTGAAGAAGCCCGCCGTCGAGAAAGCGGATATCCGGCTGGCGGGAAACGTTTACGCTGATGTGGGCCACTTATATCACCTCTCAGCCTATTATAATCGGGAAAACAGCGGTTGACAAGACATAACGCATTTCCTATAATGGGCTTAGCCATTCTGGAGGGGAAGCCATGAAAAAGACAGACTTTAACGGCATGTGGCGCTGCCGGACGCTGCCCGGCTCAGAGAAGTTCGACGTAACGCTGCCCCACGACTGGAGCATAGGGCAGAAAAGACGTCCCGACGCGCCTTCGGGCAGCGCGGGGGGCTATTTCGTCACATCCGACCTGGAATACACAAAGGAATTCGCTCTGCCGGAAGGCACGAAGCGGGCAATGATATACTTTGACGGGGCGTACCGGGACGCGGAGGTCTACGTCGACGGCATGCTCAAAGTTCGGGAGCCCCATCCCTACGCGCCGTTCTGGGCGGAAGTGCCGCCCAAGGCGGGCGTCCACAGCGTGCGGGTGACCCTGGCGGCGTCCGGGGAGCCCTCCTCCCGCTGGTACGCGGGCTGCGGCATATACCGGCAGGCGTTTCTGTACGTGGGCGGCAACGAAGCCATAGACCCTTTCGCCACACGCGCAAAAGGCGAGTGGGAGGACGGCAAAGCCGTGCTGGAGCTTAAAGCGTGCTTTTTCGGAGACATAGCCGAAACGGACACGCTGGAAGTCGCGGTGGGCGAACATGCTTTTTCGCTGTCCGCCGCCAAGGCGGGCGAGGGCGTGCGCCTGCCCTGCCCGGGGCTAAAAAGCTGGACGGCGGAGGATCCCTGCCTGTACGATGTGACACTTAAACTGGTGCGCGGCAAAGTATGCCTCGACGAGCACGTGACGAAAACAGGTTTTATTACCGTGAAGCTCGATCCCGGCAGGGGGCTGCTGGTGAACGGCGCGCCCGTGAAGCTGAAAGGCGGCTGCGTCCACCACGACCACGGCATACTGGGCGCAGCGGCGTACCCGGAGGCGGAGGAACGGAAGGCACGGCTGCTCAAGCTGAACGGCTTTAGCGCCGTCAGGTGCGCCCACAACATGCCTTCCACGGCGTTTCTGGAGGCCTGCGACAGGATAGGCCTGTACGTGCTGGACGAGTTTACCGACATGTGGGGCACGGGCAAGAACCTGCACGACTACCACAGGTTCTTTGACGACTGGTGGCGGCGCGACCTGAAAAAAATGATACAGCAGGGGCAGAACCACCCCTCGGTGATAATGTGGTCCATAGGCAACGAGATTCCGGAGCGTGACGGCAGCAACGGCGGTTACGCCACCGCGCGCAGCATGGCGCAGTTCATGCACGGGTTCGATTCCCGCCCCGTGACCAGCGGCCTTAACAACATAGGCGCCTGGAAGGCGGAGATGCTGGACGCGAACCTGGTGAAGGACGGGGACGAGGATTACTTTGAACGCTTCGCGTCGCCGTTTCTGGACGAGCTCGACATATCAGGCTACAACTACATGTTTTCACGATATGCAAAAGACCTTAAGGCGCATCCCGGGCGCTTCATATCGGGCACGGAGTCCGTCACCCACGAGGCGTACGAGACCTGGCAGGCGACAATAAGCGATCCACGGGTGATTGGCGACTTCTGCTGGTCGGCAATAGACTACCTGGGCGAGGCGGGCATAGGCCACATAAGGGACGCCGAAGGGGGCGGCTACTTCGAAGGCTATCCCTTCAAGACCGCCAACTGCGGGGACATAGACATCATCGGACAAAAAACCCCCGCTTCGTACTACCGCGACGCGGTGTGGGGCATGCTGAGCAGGCCGTTCATAGCCGTGCAGCCGCCCCAAAGGTACCTGTCCGACGGGTTCGTGTCCTACTGGGGCTTCCCCGAAAGGTACCGCGCCTGGGACTGGCCGGGGCACGAGGGCGAGCCGATAAGGGTGGAAGTGTACACCTGCGGGGAAAACGTCTCTCTGTATCTGAACGGCGAGCTTATAGGCAAAAAGAAAGCCGAAAAATGCAGGGCGGTGTTCGAGACCGTATACCGTCCGGGCATACTGACCGCGGTAGAGGACGGAGGAAATGAGAGCAGCGTCTTAACCCCCGGCGACTGTGCCCGCCTGCATGTGCTTACGAGCGTCGACAGGTTCACGCGCCCGGGTCAGCTGGCGTATGTTGAGATCGTGCTTAAGGACGAAATAGGCACCCCGCGCACGTTTGACGTAAGGCCAGTCACGGTAAACGTGACGGGTGCCCGCCTGGCGGCTCTGGGCAGCGCGGACAGACGTTCTGAGGAGAACTATTCTGACGCGAGCTGCCGCTTTTACGAAGGGCGAGCGATGGCGGCGGTCATCTCGGAAGGCTGCGACGCGGAGATACGCGTATCGGCGCCGGGGGCCGGAGAAGTCAGGAGGGTCATCCCCTTCACACCCGAACAGGAGGACGAATGATGCTGTATCCGATGAACCGGAGGCCCTTTGACGAAAAGGTATTCGCAGATCCGCCCATGGAGTACCGGGGCGTGCCCTTCTGGGCGTGGAACTGCCGCGTCACGGAGGACAAAATTGACCGTCAGACGGAGTGCTTCCGGCAAATGGGTATGGGCGGCGCCATGGTGCACCCCCGCACGGGCATGGACACGGAGTACATGTCCGAAGAATACCTGCGCTTAGTGGAGTACGCCCGTAAGCGGCTGAGCGAAAAGGGCATGCAGACCTGGCTGTACGACGAGGAGCGCTTTCCCAGCGGCTGCGCGGGCGGGCTGGTGACCAAAGACCTGCGCTTCCGTTCCCGCATACTCGTTATAAGCAGGACCCCGCCGGGCGACGGCATCTGCCGGGACATGGATGAGTTTTACGAAAAAGCGGCCGGGGGCGAGAAGCCCCGGGGCTACCGGGTGTGCGGATACGACATAAAGCTGGACCCGGAAGGCCGGCTGGAAAGCTACGCCAGGGCGGATGAAGGCGGCAGCTGGTACGCCTGGGCGGAGCTTATGGCGGAGGACGGCTGGTACAACGGCGAGACCTACGCTGACGTGCTGTGCGGCGGGGCTATAGAGGAATTCCTGAACGTCACCCACGAAAGGTATTATAAGCGGATGGGCGGCAGTTTCGGCAGCGACGTGCCCGCCATATTCACCGACGAGCCCCACTTCAAGGGCAAATACTGCATGCCCACGCCCTTTGAAGGCAGGGCCACCCTGTGCTGGACGGACGGGCTGAACGAGGATTTTAAAGCGCGCTGGGGAGTGCCCTTCCTGGACGTGGCGCCGGAGTTCATATGGGAGCTTAAGGACGGATATTCACCCTGGAGATACAGGTACCACGAGCACGTGGCGGAGCGCTTCGCCCGGGAGTTCGGTGACCGTATAGGCGCCTGGTGCGAAAAGCACTTTATCGCCTACACCGGCCACTTCATGTCCGAGCGCACGCTGTATTCCCAGACGCTGGCGCTGGGCGAGACCATGCGCCAGTACCGCGCCCAGCAGCTGCCGGGGGTGGACATACTCTGCTCCCAGGAGGAGTTCACCACCGTCAAGCAGGCGGAATCCGTGGTAAGGCAGCTGGGCCGTGAAGGCCTGGTGTGCGAAATGTACGGAGTGCTGGAGTGGGACGTGGGTTTCCTGGACCACAAGCTGCAGGGAGACTGGCTGGCGGCGCTGGGGGTGACCACCCGGGTGCACCATCTGAGCTTCATGTCCATGCAGGGGGAGGCCAAGCGGGACTGGCCCGCGTCCATATTCTGCCAGTCCGCCTGGTGGGACAGATACAAGCCCCTTGAAGACTATTTCACCCGCATCAACATCAAATATGCAATTGCATCCATCTTTCCATCCGCCTTTGTGACAAAGAATATAACGCTCCGTTTCTTCTATGGCAAATATTTCATCGAACATGCAAGGGACTATTTCTTTACCTGTTGTGTCAATAATTCCCCAGTTCTCAATATC
>JAGCIC010000151.1 GCA_017648805.1 Clostridia bacterium | reverse complement strand
GAGACCAAAACCATAAGCGATATGGTAACTGCCGCGACCGCCGAGATCGGTGAAAAGATTTCCGTGCGACGTTTCGCGAGATACGAAACCAAGGGCATCGTTGAAAGCTACATCCACATGGGCGGCAAGGTCGGCGTCCTGGTTGAGGCCGACGGCGCCATCACCGAGAACACCCCCGAAGTGCTGCACAACATCGCCCTGCAGATCGCGGCCGCGTCCCCCGTGGCGCCCGAGTACGTGCGCAGGAGCGAAGTGCGCGCCGAGCACCTGGAGCACGAGAAGGAGATCCTGATCGCCCAGGCCAGGGAAGAGGGCAAGCCCGAGAACATCATCGAGAAGATGGTCATGGGCCGCATCAACAAGTTCTATCAGGAAGTCTGCCTGCTTGAGCAGCTGTACGTCAAGGACGACAGCCTCACCGTGCAGAAGATGATCGACCAGGAGAACAAGGGCCTGAACATCGTCCGCTTCACCCGCTACCGCATGGGTGACGGCCTTGAGAAGAAGGTCAACGACCTGGCCGCCGAGGTCGCCGAGCAGGCCGCCAAGGTAAACAAGTAAACACCTGATACGCGTAATAAAAGGGGACTTCTCCCCTTTTATTATTACCCGGAAAACACAGACCGGGCGTGATCCGGCCGATTATGTCGCCCGCGGGAACGCCCGGTTTTATAAAGCTGATTGAGAGGTAGAAATATGTATCGCCGCATTGTGCTCAAGCTCTCCGGTGAGACCCTTGCCCCCCTCGGTCCGGGCGGCAGCGTGTTTGACAAGGACCGGGTGGACGAGTGCGCCCGCATGCTTAACAGGATCGCGTCCGAGGGCATCCAGCTGGTGGTGATCCTGGGCGGCGGCAATATCTGGCGCGGCCGCTTCAATCCCGACATGGACGCCGTGACCGCCGACCAGATGGGCATGCTGGCCACGGTGCTCAACGCCCTCTGCTGCGCCGAGGCGGTAAACCGCCTGGGCGGCACAGCCAAGGTGTTCACCGCCCAGGAAATGACCCGCTTCGCTGAACTGTACCGGGCGGACCGGGCGGACGAAGCCCTGGAAAACGGGAACATAGTGTTCGTGGCGGGCGGCACCGGCAACCCCTTCTTCACCACCGACACCGGCGCGGCGCTCAGAGCCGCGGAACTGAAGGCGGACGCGGTGTTCAAGGGCACCGGCGCGGAAGGCATATTCGACAAGGACCCCAACAAGTACCCCGACGCGGTCATGTACAAGGACATCACCTACAAAGAGGCCATAGACAAGCGGCTGGGCGTTATGGACACCTCCGCCTTCGTGCTGTGCATGGACAGGCATGTGCCCGCCATACGCGTGTTCAAGATGGACAGCCTCGAGAACATATATAAAGCCGCCATGGGCGAGGACATAGGCACCACGGCTCACCCGTAAAAGCCCGGAAACGACTGTTTTCCGCCCGCATGCAAAGTCCGGCGTCCGTAAAAAACGCCGGCGGGAGGTCACGACAGCATGGTTTATTCCGACGACGCTTCGGGCTTCGTGCTTTTAAGCGACGCCGTGCCCGACGCGATACTGGAGATACGCTACTTTTCCACCTACAACTTCGTGGGCAGCCGCATAGACGGCTATGAGGAACCCGTAGCGCTGCTGACCGGACAGGCAGCCGAGGCGCTCGGGCGCGTCAGCGGCGACGTGATGAAACTGGGGTTCCGCCTGAAGGTATTCGACGCCTACCGTCCCCAGAAGGCAGTCGATCACTTCGTGCGCTGGGCAAAGGACCTAAACGACGCCCGCATGAAAGCGTACTTTTATCCCGGGCTGGAAAAGGACGCGCTCTTCCCCCTGGGCTACATCGCCGAGCGCTCCGGACACAGCCGGGGCAGCACCGTGGACCTCACCCTGTTCGACATGGCTTCGGGCCGGGAGCTCGACATGGGCGGCCCCTTCGACTTCTTCGGGGAACTCAGCCATCCCGGCTGCGCCGGCGTCACCGAGGCACAGCACGCAAACCGCATGCTCCTCAGAAACGCCATGACCCGCCGGGGCTTTGAGCCCTACGAGGGGGAGTGGTGGCACTTCACCCTGAAGGATGAACCCTATAAGGACGTGTACTTCACCTTCCCGGTGAACAGCGCCTCCGTAAAACGCAATTAACCGATCCGAAAACGGACCGGCATTTATCGGGAGTTTGAACCGTATGAAGAATATACTCGTTTTCATCATCGCGCTCGCGCTGATCCTTGCGTCCGGCATTTCCGCCCTCGCGGAAGACGGGCAGGGCGCTTCCGTCCTTCACGCCGACACGCTTAATGAGACCGCTTCGCCCGACTGGGTGGCCGCGCTGCCCCAGGCGGAGAACGCCTCCCAGCTGTTCGTGATCGCCGGCATAGGCATGGACAAGACCACCGCTTACATATCCATGCACCGCAAAGCCGAAGACGGCACCTGGATGCAGATCCTCTCCACCCCCGGCTTCGTGGGCAAAAACGGCCTGTGCGCCGACGCCGACCACAGGGAAGGCTGCGCCCAGACGCCCGTAGGCGTATACCGTTTCAACAAGGCCTTCGGAATCGCCCCCGACCCCGGCTGCGCGCTGGATTACTTCCGGGTGGACGAGAACACCTACTGGTCCGGCGACCCCGAGCGCTTCTACAACCAGATGGTGGACATCCGCGAGGTTCCCGAGCTGCTCATGGACGACAGCGAGCACATAGTGCACTATGAGTTCGAGTATCAGTACTGCCTGAACATTTCCTTCAACGAAGAAGGCACTCCCGGCCGCGGCTCCGCCATATTCCTGCACTGTTTCGGCCTCAAAAAGCCCTGGACGGGCGGCTGCGTGGCGGTGCCGGAGAACGTAATGAAGCGCATCATGCAAAGCGTGACGGAAGACTGCGTGGTAGTGATCGACACGCTGGAAAACCTGGGCGGCAGCCTGTAACGCTGTTTCCCGCACCGTGTTCGCAGTATAATGATCAGAGGAGCATAGAACATGAAACAGGCAAAGTTCCTGCTTATACTTATCCTGTGCCTGGCCGTCGCGCCGGTTTGCGGCGCTTTCTGCGAGGAAGCGGCCGCGTCCCCCGCGCAGGCGCTGATCGAGCGCGCCGTGGTCACTTACGCCGCCTACGGGGAGACCGACACCGAGTCCCTTGACGCGCTGAATGAGCTCGACCCCGAACTGGGCGCCAAATGGGCGGCCGTTATGGACATATGGCAGACCCCCGTGGAAGTGAACTATGCGCTGCCTTCCGACCTGCCGGAAGACGACAGCCTGTGCTTTGTGGTGCTGGGCTTCCAGCTGAACCCCGACGGCACCATGCGGGACGAACTGATAAGCCGCCTTACCGTGGCGCTTGAGTGTGCCAACCAGTACCCGAACGCGTTTATCGTGTGCACGGGCGGCGGCACCGCGCCAAACGCTCCCGAAGCCACCGAGGCGGGCCGTATGGCTGCCTGGCTGATCGAAAACGGCGTGGACGAAGCGCGCGTGTTCGCGGAAGACAGGTCCATGACCACCGCCCAGAACGCGATATACACTTTCCAAATCCTGGCCGAAAACGCCCCGCAGGTAAAGCAGATCGCCATCGTCTCCAGCGACTACCACATCTTTACCGGCGCGCTGCTGTTCGGGGCCCAGGCCGTGCTCACCGGCAGCGACATCCGCGTCATATCCAACGCCGCCTGGAAGGCGCCTTCCGGCAGCCTGTCCTCCATGTTCCAGGCGGGCGCGCTGATCGAGCTTTCAGGGGACGTGGAGACCGCCTACGACATCTATTTCGAGACCTACGACATTCACGAGCTGCCCTCCCGCGAAGCGGTCAGGCAATGACCGCGGGGCGCTTCTGAACATATCCGACCGGTATTCATCAAGGAGGTAAAACATATGACCATAACCAGGACCCAAGACGGCGATCGCCTGACCCTGGCGCCCGAAGGCCGCCTGGACACTCTGACCGCTCCCGAGTTCGAGAAAGAGCTGAAGGACAGCATGGATTCCGCGCAAAGCCTCACGCTGGACCTGTCCGGGCTGGATTATATCTCTTCCGCCGGGCTGCGCGCGCTTCTGTGGGCTTACAAGACGTTCAGCGACAAGGGCGGGTTCAAGCTCATCAACGTCAACGAGATCGTTCGGGAAGTGCTGGACGTGACCGGCTTTTCCGACGTACTTTGCATAGAATGAGGTAAGCAGCATGAAGACTGACATCATCAGCGTATCCAGCAGCGGCAGGCAGATGGAGACCGCCCTCAGGCAGGTGGAAAAGGTCGCCGCTTACAAGGAACTGGGCCACAAGCAGGCCCTGCATTTACGGCTCCTGGCCGAGGAAATGATGGGCATGATGCGCTCCATCACCGGCGAAAAGGAAGGCGAGTTCTGGATCGAGGACGAGGACGGCGTGTACCGCCTGCACCTTAAGGTCACCACCCCCATGGACAGCGACAAGCGCGAAAAGCTGCTGTCCGTGTCCAGCACAGGCAAAAACGAGTCCGCCAGAGGGCTTATGGGCCGGCTCAGGGACTTCTTTGACCAGAGCATGGACAGCGACGTGGCCTCCGTGACCAGCCCCCTGCTCGCCCCCGACATGTTCGAGCAGACCGGCATGACCTCCCTGGAAAGGGAATGGTCCCTGATCCGTTACGTGGGCGCGCTCTCCGACAAGGTGAAGGAAGACGACCCCGCCGCCAAGGAAGCCTGGGACGAACTGGAAAAGTCCGTGGTCGCCCGCGTGGCCGACGACGTGAAAGTTTCCATTAAGGGCCGCACGGTGGAAATGACCATCATCAAAAAGATGAACTGACCGCGCGCGTGCCAGGGCGGCGCCCCTTTCAGGACGCCGCTTGTATATGCCCTCACATCCCGCGCTGACAAACACCCACGACAAAATACGGAGGAACCGCATATGACCAAACTGCTTAAGACACTGACCGCGCTGGCGCTGGCGCTGCTTGTCGCCTGCGCCGGTTTCGCCTTCGCGGAAGACGAAGAAAGCCCCTTCACCCTGTGGAAGCCGGACGCTCCCGCGCTTAACGCGCTTATCGATTACGTGGAGGCGGTCACGGACGAAGAGTCCCCCGACTATATCCCCGAATACGACCGCATAGCCGTGTTCGACATGGACGGCACCCTTATGGGAGAGCTCTATCCCACCTATCTTGAGTACTATATGCTGGCCTGGCGCATACTTAAGGATCCCGACATCCTGCCCGACGCCGAAATGCTGGAAGTGGGCCGCACGTTGAGGGACTGCGCTCTGGACAACTCCTTCCCCTCCGACATGCCCATGCAGCACGCGCTCCAGGCCGCCCGGGCATACGCCGGCATGAGCCTGTTCGAGTTCGAGGACTTCGTTAACCGCATCCTGCTCAGGGAAGCGGACGGCTTTGAGGGCATGACCTACGGCGAGGCATACTACCTGCCCATGGTGGAAGTGGTCGAGTACCTGCAGGACAACGGCTTTACCTGCTACGTGTGTTCCGGCAGCGACCGCTTCATCTGCCGCGTGTTCATTGAGGGCATGGTCGACATCCCCTACGAAAACATAATCGGCATGGACGTGGAGCTGGAAGCCAGCGGCCAGGGCGACACGGACGGGCTGGACTACGTTTTCAGCGCCTCCGATGACGTGCTGCGCACGGACCGCCTGCTCATCAAGAACCTTAAGACCAACAAGGTGCTCCAGATCGCCCAGGAGATCGGCCGCCGGCCGGTGCTCTCCTTCGGCAACTCCTCCGGCGACGTGAGCATGCACAACTATGTTATACACAACAACGTGTACAAGAGCGCGGCGTTCATGCTGGTGGCGGACGACGAGGTCAGGGACTACGGCAACGCCGAAAAGGCTGCGGGCCTGGCGGAAAAATGGGAAGCCTCCGGCTACAACGTGATCTCCATGGCCAACGACTGGACCACCATCTACGGCGAAAACGTGGTGAAGACCGGCTCGTTCCACTGGCTCGAGGAGCTGGCGGAGGACCGCGTACCCACCGACGCTCTCGCCGGTGAAGACGGCTTCGGCGCGGGCGAGGAAGAGGCTGACGAAGACGGCTCCGAAGACATCCAGTACGTGCTGTACCTGGGCACCAACGGCAAGGACACCAACAAGCCCGTATACACCCAGAGCGAGGCCATGGAAGTGGCCCGGGAGATCCTGATCAACAACTTCGGCGGCTACACCATACAGGAAGCCCACGGCGGCTGGATCGACGAGGGCACCGAGTATCGGGAGTACACGCTGGTGATCTACCTGAGCGACACCGACAAAGAGGCGGTATACGCCGCGGCGGACGAGCTCATCGCCGCCTTCGACCAGAGCTCCATACTCATACAGGCTAACCCCACCAGGACCGAGTTCTACTCCGGCTCCGCCGAATGATCCGGTAAAAGCAGCTGCCGCGGATTTCCCGCGGCAGTTTTTTGTATGATGAAAAAGCTGTTCCTTTTTATTTCCAGCGCGTTATCCGCCCGATCACGTACTGCGCGGTCTCCCTGTCCGGGATGCCCGAAATGCCCGAGAACCACACGCCTTCGGGCCGGAGCGTCTCGAATATCATGTCCAGCTCCGTTATATCGCACATCATCTGTATCCCCTTGCCCGCTGCCTGTATGCGTTTGTACACGTTTACCCACTTGTGGTAACCCTGGTTGCCCGCGCCGCACACCCACTGCACCGCGTCGAGTTCAGGTATATCCAGCAGCATGTCCAGGTGTCTGAGCGCCCCGGGCCCGTCCAGGTGGTATATGGAGCGCCCGTAGAACGCGCACTCCCGCGCTATGCCCGGCAGGAAGAACTCGTTAAACATCTCGCGGCTGATCATGCAGGAAAAGTCGTTGGAGGGGATGTAGTAGGTACCGTCGTTTATCAGCGGCGTCCAGCTGGTGGTCGGCATGCCCGCCTCATGTATCATACGGTAGAACACCCCGT
>JAGCIC010000150.1 GCA_017648805.1 Clostridia bacterium | reverse complement strand
CACCGTGGCGATGATCGAGAAGTACTTCGGCGGCGTCGTGCCCGCCCCGACCGGCTACGAGGAGCCCGACCGGGCGCTGATCGCCACCTTCGAGGCCCTGCCCGCCATCGTCGAGGAGCAGATGAACAAGCTGCAGTTCTCCGTGGCGCTTTCGGAGATCTGGAAGCTGATCGGCGAGTGCAACAAGTACATCGACATCACGCAGCCCTGGGTGCTGGGTAAGACGGATGAGGGCAAAGAGCGCCTGAAGACCGTGATGTACGTGCTGTGCGAGGGCGTCAGGGCGGTGGCAGTACACATCAGTCCCGTTATGACCCGCACACCCCTCAGGATATACGAGCAGCTGGGAGTTAAGGACGACGCGCTCAAGACCTGGGAGAGCGTGCAGAAGTTCGGCGCGCTCGTGCCGGGCACGATAGTCAAAAAGGGCGACGCGCTGTTCCCCAGGGTGGACGTAAAGAAAGAGATCGAAGCCATGGAGGCGGAAAAGGCCGCCCTGAAACCCGCGAGCCAGCCTGAAACGCCCAAAGCGGATACCATCACCATAGATGTCTTCGCCAAGGTGAAGCTGATCGCCGTAAAGGTGGAAGCCTGCGAAAAGGTGGAAGGCAGCGACAAGCTGTTAAAGTTCACCCTTAACGACGGCAGCGGCACCCGCACGGTCTTAAGCGGCATCGCCAAGTGGTATAAGCCCGAGGACACCGTGGGCAAGACGCTGATACTCGTGAGCAACCTGGCGCCCCGCAAGATGAAGGGCATAATGTCCGAAGGCATGCTCCTGAGCGCCGAGGATGACAAGGGCAACCTTAAGCTCCTGACCGTGGACGGGGACACCGCCCCCGGCAGCAGGGTAGGCTGAGCTGCGGTTTAAAACGATATGAGCGGAGGGACGCGTCCCTCCGCTCTTTTGTATGCGTTTTTACTGATGCCGGGTGAAGGTGTGGGATCCGCCGTTCATGCCATGTACGGCTCCGCCGCGCACGGGATCCTTAAGCGCGGCAGGGGACACAGTAATTGGCTATGCCCAGGGATGCCGTTTTCATCTGATGCCCTCCTTCGGACCTGTTTTTCCGGATCTTTGCGGCAGGAATGCCATTATACGGCATTTTTTGCGGCTTTTCAAGCGGAAACAGCGGATTTTGAGTTTGACAAGGAGCACTTCCGGATGATAAAATGATATGTGTAGAATTATACCTGTTCCTGAACATGTGCCGATATATGACCGCAGCCTGAAGGAGACGCCGTGAAAAAGCTTGCCGCCGCGCTGATAACGCTGTTCGCGCTGCTGGGGCTCGTTGCCCTGGCGGACGGGCTCGTTTTGCCCGAAAGCGCGGTCAGGATCGAGTCCGAGGCGTTTTCGGGCGCTCCGGCAAACTGGGTGTACATCCCGGAAGGCGTCACCTATGTGGCTCCAGACGCTTTTTCGGACAGCGTCGCGACCGTTTACGGCTACAGGGACAGCGCGGGGCAGGCGTACGCTGCGGATACCGGTCGGGCCTTCTTCGACGTAGGTATTTACGATATAGAAGTTTCCTGCCCGCCCCACGTGCCCGCGGGCAGGGGCTTTACGGCAAACGTGACGTACGAGAGCCTGCTGGATGTAGGCGCCGTGTGGGAGCTCGTGCAGGACGGGCAGACGGTGTCTTCATCCTCAAACGGGGCGCTGACCATTGGGCAGGAAGGGGAGTTCGACCTTAAGCTGACCCTCACCAACGCCTACGCCCGGGTGACGAAACTGTACCCCGGGTTCGTGAGCGTAATGCAGCCCGCGCTGCCCGTGAGCGATCACGCAGAAGTGGCGCTGGGATACGAAGCCGAGATAATCAGCCCCGACGAGACAAGGCAGTACACGCTGGTCTCTGCCAATACCAAGGCGATCTCCGTGAACGGCACAAAAGTGAAGGGGCTTAAGGAAGGTGTTTACAACGTAAACGTGACGGTGTTTGAAGGCGAGTATTCGGTCGCCTCGGTGATACCCGTGGAGGTCTACCCGCCCGTCACATCCATAGACTGCCCCGCACCGGAATTCGTGTACCCCGGGGAAAACTGCCGCCTGGTGCCCGTGGCGCTGCCTGAAAGGGCCAGGTACCGGGACGTGGAGATAACTCTGCTGAGCGGCCCGGCGGTACTGGGCGAGGACGGATACGCGGAGTTTACGGGCGTGGGCACGGCGGTGTTCAGCCTCTCCGCGGTGGATATGAGCGTTACGCTGGAGATACCCGTGGTGCCTTATCCCACGGGGCTGGCGTTTGAGGAAGACTGCTTCAAGGTGGCTATCGGGGGCAGCATAGCCCCGTATCCCACGGTGTATCCCGAGGGCAGCCGCATAAGGCTAACCTGGCACAGCGTGAATTCACAGGTGGCAAATGTGGACGCGTCCGGACGGGTGTACGGCCTGAGCCTGGGCGACAGCCTTATCACCTGCCGGGGCGAGGGGCTGACGGCTTCCTATACCGCCCAGGCGCGCAGGGGTTATGAGAGCCTGGTCATGTCCAGCCCGTTCACGCACCTGCGCCCGGGGGAGAGCGACACGCTGGAACTGCAGTGCTACCCCGAGGATGCCGAAATGAAAGGCGTCACCTGGACCAGCGCGAACACTTCCGT
>JAGCIC010000149.1 GCA_017648805.1 Clostridia bacterium | reverse complement strand
TATAACCGCCTTGCTTTTTACAGCGATTTTCCATTTTATGGTCATTATTATACTTCATTCTTCTTGTGATCGGCAATAGGAAAGCCCTTGAAAAATATACAGTTGCCTATATTTGTTTCTTTTTGGTCTGTCCGCCTGGCAATTGCGAACAAAATCTGCTATAATCATGGCATACTTTTTTTCATAAAGGCGGCACACCCCATCATGCGGAACATAGGCATATTCGCCCACGTGGACGCCGGCAAGACCACCCTGTCCGAGCAGCTTCTTCTGCTTGGCGGCGCCATACGCAAAGCCGGCAGTGTGGACAGCGGCACGGCGCACACCGACAGTCTGCCCGTGGAACAGAGGCGCGGCATTTCTGTCAAGGCCAGCTGCGTGCGCCTTTCCTGGCGGGGCGAATCCATTAACCTGATAGACACTCCCGGCCACACCGATTTCTCCGCCGAAATAGAGCGTTCCATGTGGGCTCTGGACGGAGCCGTGATAGTCGTGTGCGGTGTCGAAGGCGTACAGCCCCAGACCGAGCTGCTGTTCGAAACACTGCGTTCGCAGGAACTGCCTGTGTTCTTTTTCATAAACAAATTGGACAGAAACACCGCGGATGCCGGGCGCGTAGCGTCCCAGATCCGCCGGCGTCTTTCGGACAGGGCAGTTCAGGTAAACGACGGCCAGCAACTGCTGGAAACCCTGTGCGAGTGCGACGACCGCCTTATGGAAATGTACCTTGACGGACAGACGCCCGATCAGAGCGACATAAAAGATACGCTTTCCGCTCTGGCAAAAAACGGCGAAGTGTTCCCCATACTTGAAGGTTCGGCGCTTAAGGGCCTGGGCATAGAGAACGTGCTGGACGGTATAATCGATTTTCTCCCGCCTCCCGATACCTCCAAAACAGCACTGTCCTGCGTGGCTTTCGCTGCAGCGCACGACAGACTGCTGGGCAAAGGCATGTGGGTCAGGATGTTCGGCGGAAGGCTGGAAAGCCGCGACCAGATCACTCTTCCCGGGCGCCCCGATCCCCTGACAGGCGAGATCAGTCGGGTACAAAGCAAGATAACCCAGATCAGGAGCGTGGACGGCACTGACACCGGCAGCCTTTCAGCCGGAGATATTGGCGTCATATACGGCATAAACCAGCTGAAAGTGGGACAGGTAATCGGTTCCCCCAAAGATCTCCCCCGCACTGTGCGGCCCGGTTCCCTGCGCGCTCCGCTGACCACGGTCAAAGTCGAAGCTGTCGACCCTTCCAAACAGACTGCCCTCGCAGCCGCCTGCCGCGCTCTCGCGGACGAGGATCCTCTGCTTTCCGCCCGTTTCGTTAATGCTACGGGTGAACTTGATCTGGACGCCATGGGCGCCATCCAGCTCGAGATACTCGAAGACGCACTGAAGACCCGCTTCGGGCTGGAAGCGCGTTTCGGCGATCCCACGGTCATCTACAAAGAAACCATTAGCAGGGAAGCCGTGGGTTTCTGCGCCTACACCATGCCCAAGCCCTGCTGGGCGATACTCAAGTTCGAGCTGCGCCCCGGCAAAAGAGGCAGCGGCGTTTCTTTCCGTTCCGTCGTTCCCGCCCGGGAGATACTGCCCCGTTACCAGCACCAGGTTGAGCAGGCGATCCCTTTAGCGCTGTCTCAGGGGCGGCTTGGGTGGCAGGTCACGGATATAGACATAACGCTTGTGGGCGGCAGCCACCATCAGTTCCATACACATCCCCTGGACTTTATCGTCGCCACCCCCTGGGGCATACAGGACGGGCTTCGAGCCGCAGGCAGCGTGCTTTTGGAGCCCGTGCTTGAATTGCGCCTGCGCGTCCCCGCGGAATACACGGGAAGGATAATCAGCGACGTGAACGCCATGCGCGGCGAAGTGATCCATGTAGATTCCGCCGATGACTATGCCGCAGTCACCGCCCTGGTACCCGCCAAAGAGAGCCTGGACTATCCTACCCGTCTCGCTGTAGCCACCGCCGGCAAAGGCGGCATGAGCGTGCGTCTTGACGGTTACAGGGAATGTCCCCTGGAACTCGGCGCAGTCGCTCCCCGCCGCAATGTCGATCCGCTGGACACCAGTAAGTACATACTCGCCGCCCGGAGCGCGCTGGAAGGCGGCATATTCGATCTGTAACCGACGACACATCTGTATACGGTTCCCTGTGCGTCTCAGTTCCGTGTTTTTCAAATATCGATGCCATAACACACTCCTTCTTATAATATTGCATCTGACTGACACGCTCTTGTTTTCTTGCCGCATTAGACTGCACCGCCAATATCTTACAAAGAAAAATAAGTTTGTATCAGAATATTCAAATCTTCAAGGGTGACAAAGACGTTTACAAG
>JAGCIC010000148.1 GCA_017648805.1 Clostridia bacterium | reverse complement strand
CCACGTTTATCCAGCCCCCGGTGGACAGGCGCGCCATTTCCGTCGAAACGTCCACCAGCTGTTTGGGCGGGATCATCTGCGTCCTTGCGGACAGGTGCCTTAAGAAATCCAGCCCAACTATGCGCTTGTTGGCGTTGTAGTCCAGCTTCTGGATGCGGGCGGATATGTTGTCGAACACATCAGGTTCCCTGTCTTTGGGCAGGTAGTCGGGATAGCTCTTGAAAAAACCGTAGGCGTAACTGCGCCCGTAAACCGCGAGCGTGCCCGCCATCACCCCTATTATCGCCACCACGAATATTATGGCGAGCCATTTGTTGATTTTGTTCCTCATGCCCGCCTCCTAAAAGTTGTAGTAGATGAAGGGGTTGTAGCCCGTGGCGGAAGTGTTGGCCACCGCTATGAGCATAAGGGCGGCTATGGCCACCCCGCAGGCGACTTCCCACACGCCGTCGGGAATCCTGAGCCGGCGCTTGATGCACCTGCCCAGGGGCAGCGAGCATACGACCGCCGCGATAATGTACCACAGGTATTCCTTGAACACGAACCAGGTGAGCCGGTCCGCGAAAGCCGCGCCGCCGAAGCCGAACATTGTCTTAATGTATCCGAAGGCGGCGGAGATGGACACGGAGCGTATGAGCACGGTTATCACCGTGACCGCCACCATGGCGTACAGGTGGCCGACCGCGTGCTTTTCCATCCATTTGGCCAGCCCCGTGAGTTTCTCGGTGAGCAGCACGGCGAAGAACAGAAGGCCCCAGCACACGTACGTCCAGTCCGCTCCGTGCCACAGGCCGGTCAAAAGCCACACCACCAGCATGTTGAACGCCAGCCGCCGTTTGGTTTTCACGCGGCTGCCGCCCAGGGGAAAGAACACATAGTCCCTGAACCAGGTGCACATGGATATGTGCCACCTGCGCCAGAACTCCGTGACGCTTTTGGCGATAAACGGAAAATCAAAGTTTTCAAGAAAGTGGAAGCCGAACATGCGCCCCAGGCCTATGGCCATGTCGCTGTATCCGGAAAAATCGTAATACACCTGTATCAGGTAGCACGCCGCGCCCATCCAACTCAGGGTTACCGTCATGCCACCCGCGGGCAGCGCGAACACATAGTCCACCAGTTTCGCCATGGCGTTGGCCAGTATGGCCTTCTTGGCATAGCCCACCATGAACCTGCGCGCGCCCTCGTAAAAGTCCGCGCTCGTCTCCTGCCTGCCTTCGATCTCCCCCGCGATGGTCTCGTATCTCACGATGGGGCCCGCGATAAGCTGCGGGAAGAACGAAATGTACAGGCACACATTGCCGAAATGCTTCTGCGCCTTGCCCTTGCCGCGGTACACGTCGATTATGTAGCTCATGGCCTGGAAGGTGAAGAAGCTTATGCCTATGGGCAGCGCGATGCCTGTCAGCGGGATCTGCACCCCGAGCAGGGAGTTTATGCTGCCGATAGCGAAGTCCGCGTACTTGAACACGCCCAGTATCGCCACGTTTGCCGCGATGCCGGCAGCCAGAAGCAGTTTCCTCCGGGTTTGTTTACCGTTCAGTTTTTCGATTCCCAGCGCGGCCAGCCAGTTGATAAGGATGCTCAGCAGCATCACCAGCACGAACTTGGGCTCGCCCCAGGCGTAGAACAGCAGGCTCATCACGGTCAGCACCGCGTTGGACAGCGCGCGTTTTTTATGCGCCAGCCAGTACAGTATGAGCGTTATGGGCAGAAAGAAAAATAAAAACGCGTTGGACGCAAAAACCATTATGAATCTCCCGCTGAGGGGCGGACAAGCCGCCCCTCACCCTGTTTGTTTTAGCCCCGGACGGCGTTGAGCACCCGGAAGGCTTCCTTGCAGTCAGTCTCGAAATCGTCGCATCCGCCTTCCACGCTCACGCGGCCCTGGTAGCCGATCTCCCTGAGCGTGTCGAACAGCTCCTGATACTTTTCGCCGTCCCCGGTCTTGGGGAAGCGCCGGCCGATGGCGTTGGCGGTATGCACGTGCTTGAGCAGGTCGCCCGCCATGCGGATGGAGCCAAAGCCTTCGCCGCCCATGGCCATATGATAGGTGTCCGCCAGCACGGCGATGTGGGGCATCTGTATGATGGACGCCACGCACACGGCCTCGGAGACGTAGTTCAGGATGTTGCACTCCCCGCTGCGCAGGGGCTCTATGGCGATAACGATGTCGTTGTCCGCCGCGTGGCGCTCCGCCAGGCGCAGGAAGTTGGCGATCTGGCGCCAGCCCTGAGCGGTGTCGAAGCCCTCGGGCAGCCTTCTGGCTCCGCCGGAGCCGAACACCGCCACCCTTACGCCGAGGCGCCGGGCCCGGTCAAACGCCTTTTCCAGATAATCGTGCAGGTTCTGGGCGTTCACGTTATTGCCGGTCACGGGCAGGGTCGCGGGTATCATGCCGTTGACCGCTTCCACTTTGATGGGAGACGCGCTCACCCGGTCCAGCGCCGCCTGGAAGTCGCCTTCGGGCATGGCTTCCAGCGCCGTAAGGGAGCATTCAAGGTAATCGAAGCCCGCCCGGGCCACCTGGTTTATCTTGCCTATGTCCGCGCATACGCCAAGCTTGATCATACGTTTTCTCCTTTATTTCCGGATGGACCGTCAATAGGTGTTGGCGGTGTCCAGGGTCTTGCCTCCGTCCTTCTTCGCCTTGGAGGTGGCCCTGCGCTTGTTGAGCTCGCTCAGGAACAGGTCTTCGTCGATGGGCAGCTCGATGGTCTTGTCCAGCCAGCTGGATAAGTGCATGGCGTTGGAGATGGTCAGGCCGTTTATGCCTTCCACGCCGTCAGCCACCAGTTCGCCCCTGCCCAGTATCTTGTCCGCGAAAGCCTGCAGCACGCCCACGTGCTGGGGATTGAGCCCGTCCGTCTCCACCTCGAACTCCTTGCGGGGCGGCCAGCCGAAGCCGCCGGTATAGGTCTTGTGGAACTCGGGGATGGAGATCTCAAGCTTCTTCATGATGAGCTTGTTGTCCTCGCACACCAGCTGGCCGCCGTCCAGGTCGACCTCGAAGCGGTTGGTGCCGGGGGAATCGCTGGTGGTGGTTACGAACACGCCCGTGGCTCCGTTGGGGTACTCCACGTACGCGGTCACATCGTCTTCCACCTCTATGTCGTGCCATTTTCCGTTGTGGCAGAACGCGCGCACCTTGGAGGGCATGCCGCAGATCCACTGCCACAGGTCCAGGTTGTGGGGGCACTGGTTGAGCAGCACGCCGCCGCCCTCGCCGTCCCAGGTGGCGCGCCAGGCGCCGGAATCGTAGTAGGACTGGGAGCGGAACCAGTTGGTGATGATCCAGTTGGTCCTGCGGATCTGGCCCATCTCGCCGCTGGCGATGATCTCCTTCATCTTGCGGTACACGCAGTTGGTGCGCTGGTTGAACATTATGGCGTAGATCTTGTCCTGCTTGACCGCGTATTCGTTAAGCTCCCTGACCGCCTTGGTGTACACGCCCGCGGGCTTCTCGCTCATGGCGTGCAGGCCCTTGGAGAGCGCCAGCCTCACCAGGCGGGGATGGTCGTAGTGGGGCGTACACACGATTATCGCGTCCACCAGACCGCTGTCCATCATCTTTTCCGCGTCGTCGAACACCGCCACGCCGGGCAGGTTCTCCTGCGCCCACTGGCGCCTTTCGGGCTTAAGGTCGGCGATGGCGCTCAATACCATGCCGTTCACTTTGCCTTCAATGAGGTTCTTCGCGTGGCTGGAACCGATGTTGCCCACGCCGATAATGCCGAGTCTCACCTTATCCATATTGCACCATACCCCCGTTTTTTCAGTGTGAAAGTTCTGCGCCGTAAGTATTCCCTTTATCGCGTCCGCCGCCGCCTGGAAAGCGGTCATGCTGTCCGGATAGCTGAAAGCGGTCTTGAGTTCCTCGCCCTGCAGGTTCTTTATGCCGTCGAACACCTTTAAGTGGGGTTCCACCGACAGCACCATTTCCTGCGCCCGGGGCGTGAGCCCCTTGATTATCTCGGGCACGCTGCCGTCTCCGCAGCCGCTGGGCACCACGCTGCCGTCTTTGGCGAACGCGTCCTTGATGTGCATGTAGTATATGTAGTCCTTGAGCAGGGCGAAGTTCTCGATGGGTTTTTCGCCGCACTGCACGAAGTTGGCCGGGTCGAACACCAGCTTGAGCCTGCCGTCAAAATGCTTATACAGGTCCAGGCAGCGGGCAGCCACGTCGCCGTAGATGCCTTTCTCGTTTTCGTGGCACAGCTTCACGCCCTCTTTCTCGGCGGCGTCAAGCATCTTTTCCAGCCTGGCAAACACTTCCCCGCGGTATTTGGCGGGATCCTCTCCCTTGGGGATGTAGAAGGAGAACATCCTCATGCGGTCCGTGCCCAGTATCCGGCACAGCCTGAGCGCCCGCTCAAACTCCCTGAAATGGGGCTCGAAGTCGTCGGTGATCGAGATCTTGCCGAAGGGCGAACCCATGGACGCCACCCTTATGCCCGCTTCGTCCAGCTGCTTACGGGCCGCAAGGGCTTCCTCGTCCGTCAGGTCCTTGACGCTCTTGCCGTTCACGCCCCGCATCTCCAGCGTGGCGATGCCCGCCTTCTTGAGCGCGTCTATCTGTACGTCCAGGCTCTGGCCCGCCTCGTCGGCGAAGGCGGACAACACAAACACTGCCATATCTTATCCTCCTACAGGCATAATATACTATTTTGATTATACTCTTTTGGCCGGTATTAGTCAAGTTTCGGGCGGCGTTCCGTCCCAAACGGCGTTTGCCGCCCTTTGAACGGCCTTTCCCGATAATTTTGTGTAAACTCCCCCAAAGCCCTTGACATACGCGCCGTCCCCGTATATAATTGACCAGCAAAGCAGAAGCAACCGCTTCTCACCCGGCGGCATCGCCAGCCGTGGTAAAACAGCCTCCAAGCATGGGGCGTTTATGGGAGCGGTGCGGCTGCGCCGGTCTTTTTTTATACCAATGCCCAGGATTATACGGAGGTGTGTTTCTATCAACGATCTGACTATCAACGAGGATATCCGCGAGCGCGAGGTGCGCGTCGTAAACGAAAACGGCGAACAGCTGGGTATAATGCCCACCGTTCAGGCGTTAAGGCTGGCTGAGGAAAAGCAGCTGGACCTGGTCAACATCGCTCCCGCCGCCAAGCCCCCCGTGTGCAAGCTCATGGATTACGGCAAGTACCGTTTCGAACAGAGCAAGCGCGAGAAGGAGATCCGCAAAAATCAGAAGATAATAGAGACAAAGGAAGTGCGCTTGAGCGCCACCATCGAAGACCACGACATCGACGTAAGGTTCCGCCAGGCGGCTAAATTCCTGCAGGACGGCTGCAAAGTCAAGGTATCCATCCGCTTCCGCGGGCGTCAGATCGCCCACAGCGAGATCGGCACCGAAGTCATGCAGATGTTCGCCGACAGGATCAAGGATTACGGCACCGTGGAAAAGAAACCGGCTCTGGAGGGCCGCAGCATGACCATGCTCCTGGCCCCCAAGGACTCCAAGTAAGCATTCACACAGAAGGAGGAAAACCCCATGCCCAAACAGAAGACCCACTCTGGCGCCGCGAAGCGTTTCAGCATTACCAAAAGCGGAAGAGTAAAGCGCGCTCAGGCCTTTAAGCGCCACATACTTACCAAGAAGCCTACCAAGCGTACCCGCAACCTGCGCAAGGCCGCGTTCCTTACGCCCGTTGAAGGCCGCACCATGAAGAAGCTTATTCCCTACAAGTAAGGAGGACGACATAAATGGCAAGAATTAAGCGCGCGGTTAACGCCGTAAAGAAACGCCGCAAGATATTTAAGCTTTCAAAGGGTTATTTCGGAGCAAAATCCAAGCAGTACCGTGCCGCCAGCGAGCAGGTGA
The DNA here is from genome assembly GCA_017648805.1 of Clostridia bacterium. The sequence goes on along the minus strand of JAGCIC010000148.1, from coordinate 4,214 downwards.
GACGTTCCCTGCGTTACGCTTTCGTCGGCCGCAAAATGAAGAAGCGTGACTTCCGCCGCCTGTGGATCGCCCGCATCAACGCCGGCGCCAGGATGAACGGCCTGTCCTACAGCCGCCTTATGGACGGTCTGAAGAAGAACGGCATCGACATCAACCGCAAGATGCTCTCCGAGCTGGCCATCAACGACGCCGCGGCTTTCACCGCCCTGTGCGAGAAGGTCAAGAACGCCTAAAAAAGCTCATCGCCGTTAAGGGTTCGGATAGATCCGGGGCAGTTTGGAGGGGTTAAGCCCCTCCAATTCAATCCGCAGGAGCGGCTTTGCCGGTCCGAGGAGCGATTGGGGCGAAGCGAGCTTTGACGAGCGGAGCAGACAATCGCTTCACTGCGGTTTTTTCGCCCGGAAATCACCGCAGTGATTTCAGAAAAAACCGGTCCCCCGGCGCACAGACGCGCGTCGCGGCGCGTTTCGGCAAAACGGCCCATAATACGGCACAAACCAAACTGCTTCAAATGAAACCCGTTTCATTTGGAGCAAAGGGCTGCCCCGCAGCCCGTATGGAGGCGTATCGAAGCGGTCATAACGGCCCTGACTCGAAATCAGGTAGGGTGAAAGCCCTCGTGGGTTCGAATCCCACCGCCTCCGCGTCAAAAAAGCAAGATCCGGACCCGTACAGGTTCGGATTTGCAATATATGCAAATATATGCGGGAGGGACATATATGAAGCTGATAAACATCGTAAGCGGACCCAAAGGCGCCTCTGCCATAGTGCTGGGCTGCATGCGCATGCCCGCGCTCAGCGTTCAGGCAGCCGCCGGGATGCTGACCACAGCGGTAAGCTGCGGCGTCAATTTCTTCGACCATGCCACCTGTTACGGCAACGGCGAAGCGGAAACGCGCTTCGGCGACGCGTTCAGGCTTGCGGGTCTCAGGCGTGAAGACGTATACATCCAGAGCAAGTGCGGCCTGCACTTCGACCGCCGGGAATTCGACTGGAGCCGTGACGACATAATCACCAGCGCCGAGGAAAGCCTTTCAAGGCTCAGGACCGACTACCTGGACGTGCTGCTGCTGCACCGTCCCGACCTGCTGTACGAGCCCGAGCAGGTGGCGGAGGCGTTCGACACGCTGCACACCCAGGGCAAGGTAAGGTACTTCGGCGTGAGCAACGTCTCCCCCGGCCAGCTGGAGCTACTGGGCAAATACGTAAAGCAGCCCCTGGTCATCAACCAGCTGCAGTTCTCTCTGGACCAGACCCAGCTGATCGACACGGGCCTGTACGTCAACAACCTGACCACGGAGCGCTCCATAGACCGCGACAACGGCCTTATCGACTACTGCCGCCTGAAGGACATCACCATACAGGCCTGGTCTCCCCTGCAGGCGGGCATGTTCCAGGGCTGCTTCGTGGACGACCCCAAGTATCCGGAGCTCAACCAAGCCCTGGCCGAGGTTGCTGAAAAGTATTCCGTCAGCAAGACCGCCGTCGCCATCGCCTGGATACTCCGCCATCCCGCGCGCATGCAGGCCATAGCGGGCACCATGAATCCCGCTCATCTCAAAGACATCTGCGCAGGCGCGGACATCACCCTGACCCATCAGGAGTGGTACAAGCTCTATCTGGCTTCCGGCAGAAAGCTCCCGTAAGCCTTACGGCGCCGCGGACCGGCCGCGCGGCGCGAACAAAACCCCGGCAGGATATCTCCTGCCGGGGTTTTTGTATGTTTTTTGTTTACACGTTTTCCTTGACTTCGATGCCGGAGTAGCGCTTCATGCCCGTGCCTGCGGGTATGAGCTTGCCCAGGATAACGTTCTCCTTGAGGCCCAGCAGCGGGTCGCTCTTGCCCTTTATGGCGGCCTCGGTCAGCACCCTGGTGGTCTCCTGGAAGGAGGCGGCGGACAGGAAGCTTTCGGTGGCCAGCGCGGCCTTGGTGATGCCCAGCAGCACCCTCTTGCCCATGGCAGGCTTGCCGCCCGCCTCATAGGTCTTGCGGTTCTCCTGCTCGAAGCGGTAGATGTCCACCAGAGATCCGGGCAGCAGGCTGGTGTCGTTGGACTCCTCGATCCTGACCTTCCTGAGCATCTGGCGCACGATCATCTCGATGTGCTTGTCGGCGATCTCAACGCCCTGATCCCTGTAAACGCTCTCGACTTCGCGCACGATGTAATCCTGCACGGCCTTGGGGCCCAGGATCCTGAGCAGCTCGTGGGGGTTGATGGAGCCTTCGATCAACTCGTCGCCCGCATTCACGAAGTCGCCTTCCTTCACGCGCAGCTTGGAAGCGTAGGAGATGGGATAGCGCTTGACTTCGGTATCCGCGTCTTCGCCGGTGATCACGATCTCGCGCTTCTTCTTGTTGTCGGTGGGCAGGTGCACTATGCCGCTGATGTCAGCCAGCACGGCTTCCTTCTTGGGTTTCCTGGCCTCGAAGAGCTCTTCGACGCGGGGAAGACCCTGGGTGATGTCCTCGCCGGAAGCGACGCCGCCGGTGTGGAAGGTACGCATGGTCAGCTGCGTGCCGGGCTCGCCTATGGCCTGGGCCGCGATGATGCCGACCGCCTCGCCCACTTCGACCATCTGGCCGTTGGACATGTCGGCGCCGTAGCAGCGGGCGCACACGCCCGTGTCGCACTGGCAGGACAGCACGGAACGGATCTTGACCTTTGTGATGCCCGCGGCGGTGATGCGCTTCACCTGGTCGTAGGTGATCAGCTCGTTCACCCTGGCGATGACTTCGCCCGTGGCGGGATCGATCACGTCCTCGGCCGCCACACGGCCGCGGATACGGTCGCCCAGCTTCTCGATGACGGTGGTCACGTCACCGTCCACCTTGGTGATGTCGCTCACGTACAGGCCGCCCACGTTCATGCCGCGGCTTTCGAAGCAGTCCACCTCGCGGATGATGTTCTCCTGGGACACGTCCACCAGGCGGCGGGTCATGTAACCGGAGTCGGCGGTACGCAGAGCGGTGTCGGCCAGAGACTTACGGGAACCGTGGGAGCTTAAGAAGAACTCAAGCACCGTCAGGCCTTCGCGGAAGTTGGCCTTTATGGGCAGCTCTATGGTCTTGCCGCTGGGGGAAGCCATCAGGCCACGCATACCCGCCAGCTGGCGGATCTGGTTGTTGCTGCCTCGGGCACCGGAAGTGGCCATCATGTTGATGGGGTTGAACTTGTCCAGGCTCTTGAGCACCTCGTCGGTGATGTCCTTGGTGGCTTTCTCCCACAGGTTGATGACCTTGATGTAGCGCTCGTCCTCGGAAAGAAGACCTCTTCTGAACTCGACTTCCGTCCTGTGGACCTTGTCCTCGGTGTCGGCGATGATGGTCTTCTTGGCTTCGGGCACCTTGATGTCCGCCACGGAAACGGTGATGGAACCGATGGTGGAGAACTTGTAGCCCATCTCCTTGACCCTGTCCAGCATCTGGCTGGTCTCGGTGACGCCGTGGATACGGTAGCAGTCGTCGACTATGACGCCCAGCTGCTTCTTGCCCACCACTTCGTCGATCTCAAGCTTGAACATATCGTCGGCGGTCTCGCGCTTCTGATGGCCCAGGTCCTGAGGAATGGCCTCGTTGAATATCACGCGGCCGATGGTGGTCTTGACCAGCTTGGAGTAGGTCTTGCCCTCGAACTCCCTTTCCATGCGGATATAGCACTCCGCCTGCAGGCTGAGTTCGCCCATGTCGTAGGCCATCTTGGCCTCGTCCACGTCGGTAAATATCTTGCCTTCGCCCTTGGCGCCTTCCCTGATTATGGTCAGGTAGTAGCAGCCCAGCACCATGTCCTGGGTGGGGCACACAACGGGCTTGCCGTCCTGTGGCTTAAGGATATTGTTGGCCGCCAGCATCAGGAAGCGGGCTTCCGCCTGCGCCTCCATGGACAGGGGCACGTGTATGGCCATCTGGTCGCCGTCGAAGTCGGCGTTGAAGGCGGTGCAGCACAGGGGGTGCAGCTTGAGCGCCTTGCCTTCCACCAGCACGGGCTCGAAGGCCTGGATGCCCAGACGGTGCAGGGTGGGGGCGCGGTTGAGCATTACGGGATGCTCCTTGATCACGTCCTCCAGCATATCCCACACTTCGGGACGCTGGCGCTCCACCATCTTCTTGGCGGTCTTCACGTTGTTGGCCTTGCCGCCCTTGATCAGCCTCTCCATGACGAAGGGCTTGAACAGTTCCAGCGCCATCTCCTTGGGCAGGCCGCACTGGTACATCT
>JAGCIC010000147.1 GCA_017648805.1 Clostridia bacterium | reverse complement strand
GCCAGAGAAGATCTTGTCTTCATCGCCCGCCTTCTTGGCGTACACGGCCATGCCGATGCAGGGCGCCGGGAAGTTCAGCGGCGGGAAGACGATGGGCTTGGCCTGATCGCACAGGGTGTTGCCGGTGGAAACGCTCACCAGCTTGGCCAGGGCGATGATGTCGCCCGCTACGCCCTTGTTGATGGGGTTGGTCTTCTTGCCCAGCATGTAGTAGATGGTGCCGGGTTTCTCGGTCTTTTCGGCGTTGGCGTTGTACAGGGTCATGTCGCCGGTCAGCACGCCGGAGTTGATCTTGAGCAGGCTCAGCTAGCCCACGAAGGGGTCGGCCAGGGTCTTGAACACCTGAGCGGAGAAGGGCTGGTCTTCGGCGGTGACGCGCTCGTCGGCTTCGTCAGTCTTGGGATTCACGCCCTTGTGCACGCGGGCGTCGGGAGAGGGCAGCAGGTCAACGATGTTGTCCAGCACCTTGCCAAGGCCTACGCGGGTGATGGAGTCGCAGCACACTACGGGCACTACGCTGCCGTCCAGGATGCCCTTCCTGAGACCCTTCATGGTGTCTTCGGGAGAGAGCTCCAGCTCCTCGAAGTACTTCTCCATAAGCTCTTCGTCGGCGCCGGCGGCGGCTTCCATGATCTTCTCGCGGCAGGATTCGACTTCGTCCTTCACGCTGTCGGGGATCGGGATCTCCTTAAGGGTCTTGCCTTCGCCGCTGAACGCCTTGTTCTCCAGCACGCATACGACGCCGGTGAACTGGCCGTTCTCCATGATGGGGACCTCGATGGGGGCCACGTGAGAGCCGTACTTGTCGGTGATGGTGGCAAGCGCCTTCTCGAAGTTGGCGTTTTCACGGGACATGTTGTTGATGATGATCATGCGGGAGGTGTGGTGCTTGTCGCACTCTTTCCACGCCTTTTCGGCGCCCACATCCAGACCGCCGACCGCGCCCACGGTGATGACCGCGCCTTCGCATACGGTCAGGGGGCCCATCATCTCGCCGGCAAAATCGAAGAAGCCGGGGATATCGACCAGGTTGATTTTGGTGTCCTTATACTCCAGGGGAGCCAGCGCTGCGGAAATTGAGATCTGGCGGCGCACCTCTTCGGGATCGTAATCGGTGGTGGCGGTGCCGTTTTCCACCTTGCCCTGACGGTCGATTGCGCCGGCGGTGTAGAGCAGAGCCTCGACGAGGGTGGTCTTACCCTCGCCGCCATGCCCAAGTACGGCGACGTTGCGGATATTCTTTGCAGTATAGTCTTTCATTTGCTTCTCCCCTTAAATGATACTTTTTGTGTTTATACACATAGACCACTTTATTATAGCCAATTTCTCGAAATTTGCAAGTTATTTTTTTATGAGTATGGTTTTAATCATACAAGCTCTGCGGTTTTCTCTCCGCCGGAGAGCGGCCCTGATCTTTTTCCTTTTGAAGCTCTGCCCAGCGCTCCTTTGTCAGTATGGTGGTGCGGGTGTCCTCCACTGTGCCGTAATGGGTCTCATAGGTTCCCAGGGAATACGGCACAAAGCCGCATTTCTGCTGCACTCTGGCGGACCTTTCGTTGCGAAGGAAGTGGCCGCAGAGTATGACGTCCAGCCCGACGTCCTCAAACAGATAGCGGCAGACTTCCGTTACCGCCTCGGGCATCAGGCCCTGCCCCCAGCAGTCCTTGGCCAGCACGAAGCCCAATTCGCGGCAGCGCTTTTCGGCCAGCTCGGGAAAGCAGTCCTCGGGATACTTTTCTATCCCCAAGGAACCGACAGCATGGCCGTTGTACTCAAGCGCGAAGGTCTTTTTGCGCTCAATAAACTCTGCCAGTATCTCGCGGGACTCCTCGATGCTTTTGTGGGGATTCCAGCCCGCCATCTGTCCTACGCCGTCCACGCGGGCGTAGGTGAAAAAGTCGTTCAGGTAGCTCTCCCGCCATGGACGAAGCAGCAGTCTGGGCGTTGTGAGCTCCACGCCGGAAATGTCTATCTCTGCGTTCATGATGCGCCTCCTTTTTTTATTATAACGGCCGGGACCCTTACGGGCACCGGCCGCTCATAAACTGCTGACGCTGTTTATTTGAGCGTCGAGTACTTGCTGGAGACCCAGCCGGTGTTGCTGCCGGTGCCGGTGTAGACTTTGAACCACACGACGCCCCTGTCATCCAGCCTCATTTCCCAGGCAAAGGGGAGGGAGGAACCCTTTTTGAGGGTGGTGATGATCTTCGCGTCCTTGTCGGCCTGCGTCCTCACGTTGACGTCCCCGGTGGCCTTGACGGTGCCGATAACGGTTTTGGGAGTGACCTTGTCGATCACATCGAGGGAGGAATACTTGGACGAGACCCAGCCTTCCTTGCCGTTAAAGCTGATCTTGTGCCAGGCGGTACCGCGTTCATCCACCTTGCTCACGTTCAGATATGGGGCGGTGGCGCCCTTTTTAAGGGTGCCGCGGGATTTGTAGTCCTTGCCCGCGTCGGTGCGCACGTTAACGTTGCCGGTGGCGGTCAGTTTTACGCTTCCGGAAGAATAAGAGGAGGTGTCGCCGCCGGTGGC
>JAGCIC010000146.1 GCA_017648805.1 Clostridia bacterium | reverse complement strand
TTGGTCGCGGCTTCCATGAAGCAGGAAGGCATTGGCGACCTGTTCGAGAGATTCAATCAGCTGAAAAACAAGCTTATGCTGGAAGGGCTGTTCGACGAAGCCGCCAAGCAGCCTATCCCGCTGAAAGTCTCCACCATCGGCGTAGCCACATCCTTAAGCGGCGCGGCGATCCGGGACATAATCAAGGTCGCCAGAAGCCGGAATCCACGCATAAACATAATCATCGCGCCTTGCGCGGTGCAGGGGAAAGGCGCGGAAAACGAGATCGCAGCAGCGATAGCGAGACTGGATGACGATCCACGGGTTGAGGTCATACTGGCGGGCCGGGGCGGCGGCTCCATGGAAGACCTGTGGCCTTTCAACGAGGAGATAGTGGCGCGGGCGATCTTCAACGCCGGGACGCCCGTTATAAGCTGTGTGGGGCACGAGACGGACTTTTCCATAGCGGATTTCGCCGCCGACTTAAGGGCCTCCACCCCGTCCAATGCCGCCGAACTGGCGGTGATGGATGTGAAGGAAGGGCTCGAAAACGTAAATCACCTTTTCAGACGCTTAAACGCGCTGATGGTTTCATCCCAGCAGGCCAGGCGATTAAGGCTTTCGGCCATCGCCAGGGCATATCCCTTCGCGCGGCCCCGGGAGGCGTTCATACAGAGGCGGCGGGAGAACCTGGAGAGCTGTTATGAGAAGCTGAGTGCGTCCGGAAAACGGCTGGCGGATAAAAAGCGGACTGCGTTGGACAGCCTGGGCCGCATGCTTGAGAGCCTTAATCCCGAAAATGTCAAAAAGCGGGGCTATGCCTGCGTAAGGTCCGGGGACGAGTTTTTAACAGATATCGGAATGGTGGAACAGGGTCGGAGCTTGACCGTCGAAATGAAGGGCGGCGAGTTTGACGCCAGAGTGACTCTGGTCAGGAGGAACACATAGATGGAAGAGCGCTTCTCGTTTGAATCGGGCATGGCGGAGCTGGAAGAGATCGTTTCTGCGCTGGAAAAAGGCGAAATGAGCCTGGATGACAGCTTTAAGGCCTATCAGAAAGGCGTAAAGCTGTATTCCCGTCTGAAGGCGCTGCTGGACGAGGGAGACAGGAAGATCATCGAACTGACCGCCCAGGGAGAAAAGCTTTTGCAGGGGGAAGATGAAAATGACTGATCCCGCGGTCCTTAAGCAGCTGGTGGAAGACAGGCTTGAAGCGCTGCTTCCCGAGACACGGGGCTTTGCTTACGGTGAGATCCCGGAGCTGCAGGCCGAATCCATGCGTTACAGCCTTCTGGCCGGCGGAAAGCGATTAAGGCCCTGCATGCTGCTGAAAGCGTGCGAAATAAATGGCGGCGACATTTCCGAAGCGCTGGACTATGCCTGCGCAATGGAGATGATACATACCTACAGCCTGATACACGACGACCTGCCAGGCATGGACGACGACTGCCTGCGCAGGGGCAAGCCCACCAACCACGTGGTGTTCGGAGTGGGCCAGGCGGTGCTTGCGGGAGACGGACTGCTGAATTACGCGTTTGAGACAATGTTGAAAACAGCGATAAACGGCAGGATCAGTCATGATAATGCCCATAAAGCGATATACGCCATTGCCAGGGGAGCGGGCGTTACGGGCATGATCGCGGGCCAGTGCGCTGACCTGTACGCCGAAGGCCGCGAAGATGCGGACGAACAGCTGCTAGGCTACATCCACGCGGGCAAGACCGCCGCCATGTTCATAGGCGCGGTGCAGGCGGGGGCGCATCTGGCGGAAGCGGATGAGACTAAAATCGGCGCGCTTACCCGGTTCGCGGAAGATTTCGGCCGCCTGTTCCAGGTGACCGACGACATACTGGACGTTACTGCCGAAGCGGACAAGTTCGGCAAATCCAAAGGAAAAGACGAGACCGAGGGCAAACTTACCGCGGTCAGCCTGATGGGGCTTGACGGCGCCATGGAATATGCCGGAAAGCTTGCCGAAAGCGCTATAATCGCGCTGGATGTGTATGGCGAAAAGGCTGACTATTTCAGGCAGTTGACCCTGGATATGGCAAAACGCACTTACTGACATGCTGGAAAAGATCAATACCCCGGCGCAGCTCAAAAGCCTGTCATTAAAAGACAAGCAGGCGCTGGCGGGGGAGATAAGAGAAAAAATAACAGACACGGTGTCCCGCAACGGCGGGCATCTGGCGAGCAATTTAGGGGCGGTGGAGCTTACCATCGCCCTGCACAGTGTTTTGAACGCTCCGAAGGACAAACTGCTTTTCGACGTGGGACACCAGTGCTATGCCCACAAGCTGCTGACTGGTAGGTACGCGCGCTTTGACACGCTACGCCGGGCCGGAGGAGTGAGCGGCTTCCCACGCAGGGACGAAAGCGAGTTCGACGCGGTAAGCAGCGGACACGCCAGCGACTCGGTGTCCCTTGCCATCGGCATGGCGCGGGCGCGTGAACTTAAGGGTGAGAACTACAACATCGCTCTGGTGCTTGGGGACGGCGCGCTCACCGGCGGCATGGTGTACGAAGCCCTGAACGACGCGGGACTGGCCAAAGCGAAAATGCTGATCGTGCTCAACGACAACGAGATGAGCATCTCCAAAAACGTGGGTTCCCTGGCCAAGCACCTGACCCATATGCGCCAGAGCGGTGGCTACAGGGGGCTAAAGCAGACCGTCAAAAAGCTGATCTACAGGCTGCCGAAGGGCGGCAAATCCACGGAAAAATTGTTTACACGAGTGAAAAATGCGATCAAAGCGCTGTTCGTGTCCGATCAGTTTTTCGAGAGCCTGGGCATAGAATATCTGGGGCCAATAGACGGCCACGACATCGAAGAAATGCAAAGGGTTTTCTCGAGGGCGCTCACATATGACGTACCCGTTATCGTGCACGTGGTGACGAAAAAGGGCAAGGGATATCTTCCCGCCGAGAAAACGCCCGGCGCCTTCCACGGCGTAGGGCCTTTTGACAGGGCAACGGGGCGGCCCGTAAAAGCCGACGATGAACCTGCCTGCGGAAAAGTCATTTCCGACTGGCTTATCAAAAATGCCAAAACCGACAGCAGGATCTGCGCCGTATCCGCCGCCATGCTGGACGGGACGGGCCTGGCTGAGTTCAAGGAAGCATATCCGGACAACTGTTTCGATGTGGGTATAGCGGAAGGCCACGCTGCGGGGATGGCTGCGGGCATGGCTCTAAACGGCTTAAAGCCGTATCTTGCGCTTTATTCCACGTTCATGCAGCGCGCATACGACCAGATAAATGTCAATATCTGCTTGAACCGCGCGCCTGTTACGCTGCTTATAGACAGAAGCGGATTGAGCGGCGCGGACGGTGAGACGCATCAGGGAGTGTTTGACACGCCGCTGCTCAGGGGACTGCCGGGGCTCGCCGTGTGTGCGCCTTCCGGCACGGAAGAGCTTAAGCGGATGCTGGATTTGAGCCTGGCGGCGGACGCACCTTTCGCGATCAAATACCCAAAGTCTCTGCCTGGCGGCGGAGCCGCCGGGTTTGGCGTCGGGGAATGGGACGAAGAAAAGCGCGGTAAAGGCGTGTGCGTCATTTCCTGCGGCAGGATGCTCGTGACTGCGAGGGAAGCGGTGAGCATCCTGGCTGCTTTGGGCATGGACTGCGGTGTAGTGAACGCCAGGTTTATAAAACCCATGGACGAGGCACTTTTAAGCAGAGTGTTTGCCGGATATAAGCACATCTTCGTGCTGGAGGACTGCGTGCGTGCGGGCAGTTTGGGTGAGGAGATCGCGTCCCCTGCGCCTGAAGGAGTCATGGTGAACCTGCTGTGCGTGCCGGATAAGTATATCCCCGCCGGGACAGTCGCGGAGCAGCTAAAAATGTGCGGACTTGACGCGGAAAGTGTTGCGAACACGATCCATGCCGCGGTAAAGGAGGATGAACGTGGCTGAACGGGCTGACGAAGCGCTGGTCAGGGCGGGGCTGGCGGACAATCTCAGCATTGCCGCCGCTCTCATAATGGAGGGCAAGGCGCTGTACGGCACCCAGAAGCTGCTCAAGCCGTCCGACAGGATAAAGGACATATCGCTTCTCAGACTGAAAGGCGATCAGGACGCCTGGGTCAGCCGAGGCGCGCACAAGCTGGAATAGGCGTTCAAAGTATTTGATATCTCTGCCGCAGACAAAGTTTGCGCGGACATAGGCGCGTCCACGGGCGGGTTCACGCAGGTGCTGCTCAGCCGGGGCGCTAAAAGGGTCTATGCGGTGGACGTGGGCTATAATCTGCTGGCATGGAAACTGAGAAACGACGAGAGGGTGCGGGTCATGGAACGCACCAACGCCCGCCTGCTGAAACCCGGAGACATTCCGGAAAGCCTTGATATGGGTGTTACGGACGTGTCTTTCATTTCTCTTAAGGCGATACTTCCGCCCGTATTCAGAC